>NZ_CAMLHF010000005.1 GCF_946479715.1 uncultured Pedobacter sp.
CTTAAGATAGAGGAGTAACCAGGATTTGCATAGGTAAAATAAGTGTCGTTCATGTACGACCAGGTTCCGTTCAGCACGGTTTCAATGTTATCTGCTGTCCCATAGATCAATGATTCGGGAACGGAAGTAGTTGGTGTAGTGGTAAGTTCCTTTTTGCATCCAAGAAAGGGCAAAGCGGATATCCCAATTATATAGGTGATCTGTTTAATTTTCATTTTTGTAATTTTTAGTAGATGCATTAGAAAGTAAGGCTAAGTCCGGCAGAAAAAGTACGCATAGCCGGGTAACGGTAATAAGTAGTGCCATCAACAGTTTGTTCAGGGTCCATACCGTCGTGTCCGTAAAAAGTAAGCAGATTCTCGCCGGTTAAGGTTAGTTTAAGGTTGTTTAAACCCCATTTACTAGCTAAAGTTTTAGGTAGACTGTACCCTAGAGTTAAATTCTTTAAACGGGCATAAGTTGCGCTGTAAAGAAAACGGGTTGAAGCCTGAGTCCATCCAAGATTATCGGTAGTTAATCTCGGTACATCAGTATATTTGTTTTCAGGAGTCCAGTGGTTTAATATTTCTTTTGACCAGGTACGTCCGGTGCTGCTGCCATTGTGCATTAGCGATATATAATCATTGTCAAGGATCTTACCACCGATGCTATATGCAAACAATGCGGATAATTCAAATTCCTTATAACTGAATGTATTGCTTACACCACCTGTAAGATCAGGAAGAGCACTATCCTGAACATATTGTATTGCATCTGCATAAATATTGGTTGTCACTTTATTTCCATTAGCATCTTGCTTATACCACAACGGATTTCCGGTCTCCGGATCAACGCCGGCCCATTCCTTCAGGTAAAAATCGTATACAGAACCACCTTCGCGCATGATCTTGGTGGTTGTTTTAATCTCTGCTTGTGGCAGGGCAGTAATTTCGTTTTTGTAATGCGTAGCATTCAGGCTGATGTTCCATCTGAAATCTGCAGTACGAACCGGAGTTGCATTGATCTGAACCTCTATACCCGTGTTTTTTAAAGCACCGATGTTGGCGTCAATAGAGCCAAAACCAGTTGATGGGGCTTTTGGTCTGCTAAATAACAAATCTCTCGATCTTCTGTCGAAAAACTCTACCGTACCGCTGATCCTATCGTTCAGGATTCCGAAATCAAGCCCCAGGTTAAAGTTTAAGTTGGTTTCCCATTTAAGATCAGGTGTTGGAAGTCTCGAAGTCACCAAACCATTTTCGCCAAGGTTGTTCTGGATAACATATAGACCTTCGTAAGCATAGTAGGTACCAATGTTATCATTTCCCTGAGCACCATAACTGGTTCTAAGTGTTAAGGTACTTAACCATGAATTGTCTTTCAGGAAATTTTCTTCTGAGAGTTTCCATGAAGCACCTAACGACCAGAATGTTCCCCAGCGTGTTGCCGGAGAGAATCTTGAAGATCCATCTGTTCTTAATGATGCAGAAAGCAGGTATTTCTTTTTATAATCATACTCTGCACGTCCAAGAAAACTTAGTAGGGTGTAATCCAATGCCGAACCGCCGAAATCGTTCAATTGTGAAGCAGCATCCGGTTCATATAAGCCAGGGAGTACAAAACGTTCCCTGCTACCAGAAATGATCCTGTAATTGTATTTATAAATCTCCTGACCAGCAAGCAGATTTAAATGATGGTCTTCATTAAAGGTTTTTTCGTAGGTTAAGATATTGTTCCAAGTCCATGAATAAGTTCTGCTATTGCTTTTACTTACCGAACCTTTAGTCTCAGCGCCATCGCCAAGTACCGGATTCGTATAATTATGGTTGTTGATGTTAGCAAAATCAGCACTGTAAGTGGTTTTGAATTTCAAATCGGGGATTATGGTAGCCTCAAGGAAGGTACGTGCCGAAACGTTATCTTTTAAAATCTCAGACTTGTCCAGATCAACAGTTGCGGCGAGGTTACTTCTTGGAATGGCTGAACTTGGGCGATAAGCACCAAAGTCATAAACCCTGTTGCCATTAGCATCAGTTTTGTAAGAGCCGTCAGCATTGCGTTCGTAAACTGGATAAAAACTCGGTACCAGGCGCGAATAGTTCACTACATTTCCAGTGTTGCTATCTTCAGAGATAGGGTAGTCCTGAAGGGTATTTGCTGCTGAAATATTTAGCCCGGCAGTTAGCCATTTTTTAGCTTTGGTGGTTAAATTAACCCTTGCGCTATATCTTTTGTATCCTGAACCTAATGCAATACCCTTATCATTAAGGTATCCTCCAGAAATGAAATACTGACTTTTTTCGTTGCCACCGCTAAAGCTAAGGTCGGCCTGGGTACGTATTGCAGTTTGTTCCATTGCATCACCCCAGTTATCGTCCCATAATGGAGTTGCTCCCGCAACAAGCTTCCCATCTGGTCCTACCGGAAGAGGATATTTTGAACCATAAGGGTTGATACCAAGATCAGTTATGATCTGCTCGCTTGCAGCCTGACCAGCCTGCAAATCCGTATAAGTTGGATTAGAGGCTTTTTGTTTGTTTTTAACCGCAAGCCAGTAGTTTTGGAAATATTCATCAGTAGTTACCTGTTCATAATCCTTTACGGCACGCTTTGAAACACCCTGACTAAAATTAGCTGTGATCTCTGTCTGGTCGTTGCGCTTTCCGGATTTAGTGGTAATGATGATCACTCCGTTTGCACCTCTTGAACCATATAATGCGCTTGAAGCAGCATCTTTAAGGATACTTACCGATTCAATATCACTGGAATTGATTGAGCTGAGGTCGCCCGAAAATGGGTTGCCATCTACCACATATAGTGGAGCAGCTGATGCATTGATCGATCCAACACCACGGATGCGCAGGGTTGCAGAAGTACCTGGCTGCCCACTCGATGATACTGCCTGTATTCCTGGGGCAAGACCCTGAAGTGCTTTGGTGATGTTAGATACCTGCCTGTTTTGAAGCTGATCGGCATTGATCTGTGAAACAGCTCCGGTGATATCTCTTTTTTTAGAAGTACCATAGGCCACTACAACTACCTCGTCGAGGCTATTTGTGACATCACTTAAAACGATGTTAATAGTACTTCCAGCCTTTGCAACAACTTCCTGACTGGTAAAGCCAAGAAAAGAGAAACTTAGTACTTCCTGTTCTTTGTTTAGCGTAATGCTGAAATTTCCTGACTGATCGGTACTTGTTCCTGCCTTAGAGCCTTTGATGAGCACGTTTACTCCGGGTAAGGGAAGGTTGGTTCCTTTTTCAACAACGCGGCCGGTTACTTTATAGTCCTGCTGTGCGTTTACGAATTGAAAGAAGAACAAAAAACATAGAATAGTTAATTTTGTTTTCATTTGAATAAATGGGAGTTTTTGGACATAAGATTTCCATAGCCATTTATGGCCTATCTTATGAATGGTTAAAATTTAAATTGAATTAGATGTGTCAGCCAAACTGTATTTACAGGATCAGCTTAACAGTTTAAATAGGAATGGAATGTGGGTAGCGTACAAATATTTGCATGTCTTTCATCAATTGGGTTGAATAATAAATTAATTGGCTGCAAAGATAAATAAAAATACGACTAATTTGGTAGTCTTTTTGTTTGTTGGTCAGGAAAATGTAAAATCAGAGAAGTGAGGGCACTTTTTAGCCTTTCACCAACTTTTTTGTAATCGGAAAAATCAGATTATTGAATTCTTAATTACTTGTGTGTCTTTAACTTTTGCTCCAATTAATATCAATTAGGCTAACGTTATTTTTCCTTGAAGAACTAACTGCAATTCCTTTGTTTTGATCGTCGGTCAATGTGAATCCCTCAAGTTCATCAGTTTTATCTGTATCAATGACTTTAATAACTTCCTCATGACCGCTCGAGATGGATTTATTTAAGTCTACAAAAGTTAACCTCCATTTACGACCCTCAATTTGATTTTGAATAAGAACCAGTATGCCTTTATTTTCTATGAAATGAAGATTTTGTACCCAGGGAGAACATATGAATTTCCGATACAGTAATCCTTTTTCACTTGTTTTGTCAGCTTTAGAAAGCTTACCGGCATCATAAAGGCGAACTTCATTTGCTTTATTCCCGTAATCAGCGGTTGCCATGAACCATTTTCCTTTATGTTTCACATATTCTGGTCTGGTACCTTGTATACAGGCATCATCCTCTACGGTTTTTAATAAATTACCATCTAATGTTTTGCTTTTTAGAAATCCCTGCCAGTCGATTGAATATATCATTGCCTTCCAAACAGTTCCTTCCGCATTTTGACGCACCGAGTTCCCAATAAAAGTAGGCATACCTTTTCTATAGGCAATACCCGTAGGGTGTTTAATTATATTCTCGCCTTTAATGGTAAAACGATACTCATCAGGCTGGTAAATCAGTGAATCGTTTTTTAAATAGTATTGTCTCATTACACCAACCTCACGGTCGCCGTACAGAAAATACTTTCCGTCCTGTTTAGATATTCCCTGGCAGGCACCTAAGGAATCCAGTGAAAAAGACTTTGTAATGGTGCCCGAAAGTGGTTTGTAACTAAATGCAGAGATAACCAGTCCGGTAATCAATGTCGCACTAAAAAGTTTCATTTGTTAAGGGTCTAGGGGTTCGTCGAAATCAATTTGTAAAGACATGCTGTTCGGAGAAAATTCAACTTCCGTATCGCTCAGTGTTTGTCCGATTTTATATGGAAAATAACCCAATTCTTTTTTACAGCGTTCTGAAAGTATTCCCGCGATATAAGGGATCGTTGATTTGATTGTACTAATCAATCCCAATTTTTCCATCGGCATCCCATAACGAAACATCAAACGTACACAATTACGAAGATTTGTTGTGGTATGTCGGGCATGGGGCTCCATAATGATTGAATTCTCAGGAATATGCAAGGTATTAACCATAAACTTCTTCATCTCATAAGCCTCGCTATATTTGGTTTTATAAGGATGAACCCTTCCGCCTGATACTACTATAAACGGCGCAGCACCTTTATGGTACTGAATTGCTGCAATTCTACAGCGTGTCATACCACCAGCACTTAACTCAGTTTCTCTATCTTCTGGTCCGGCGCCAGGCACTAAGATCACGCTGTATTTATAATTTTTGAAATTCGTTTTTTTTATTTTTGCGATTGCAGATTGGTTAACACCTGTGTTCATTGGCTCATAATCGGCTGCTTCTGAACGGTTGTTTAATTCAAGTGCACCTAATGCAAAATTCATTGAAGGTTCAAAAAATAGTTTTTTATCAGACCCTGCATTGAGCGCAATAATTGAAGATATAAAAGTTGGAAATTCCTTGTCCTTTGAACTGAAAGCAATGGAATCTATTTTGGGATAATTGGGCTTTTTACCTTCAACATACACATCAATAGCATAATTAATGGCTTTTACATCCTGTTCCCATGCTTTTACGAGTAATTGTTGTGCGGTTAAGCCCTGAAACAAACCATAGCAGCCTGATGGCAACAGATGGTTTTTAACAACCTCACCAAATGCATTCTCCTTTTTATACAAGTTATTAAGTCTCTCATTAACCAATAAAATTTCTGCTTCGCTAAACTTCATTGCATTGGCATCACAGCTAACATCCTGTCCGCAGGTTTTTAATGCGGCGGCCGCATTGTCACTTTTGTCCTTTAGTAATTTTTGAAGTACCTGATCTTCAGTTATTGCTTTTCTCAAATCAGGAAGTTCTTGCATAAGTGTAAGCAAGTAATAACTTTTGTATTGAATGTAAGGGTTATATGATTGGCTTTTTCCAACAACCAGCTGATAGGATTGATCCGCAGAATTTTGCTGTGCTTTCGTCTGAAATATAAATAACCAAAGCAGCAAAAAGGTAACGAGTATTCTCATGAAATAAATTTTTGCAAGCTAAATAAATGCCGTTAATATAACATTATGGCTGTATTAATTCTGTTGGGCTGATTTCATTGTAATCTATTTCTAATGATAATTTTTAAGGTTTTTTACCTGAAAACCTTCTCATAGACTTAATACTGGGGATACATAGTGTTAAAAATACACACATACTTTTGGCTGAATTAAAGCACTCAAATAAGTTTGTTTTTCAACTAAAGTTATTTGCCTATGTGAATCCGATTCTACATGCTCTTTAAACATTAAAACCAGGAATTATTCAAAATTATTACTAAACTAAAGATGACATCATTTTTTTTCAATGCAGGTATTAAAAACACTTGCAGAAAATTGCTTTTTCCGGTAGGACTATTCGCAATTTTCAATTCGCCGGTAATGGCTTCAAACAGATATAGTATTGATACATCTGTTCTCAAAAATAAAGCAGCTTTCACCATAAGCGGTATTGTAACTGATAATAACCAGTTACCACTTCCGGGTGTAGGTGTTTACGATAAAAAGACCAAAAAATCTACTTCAACAGATGTTAATGGTAAATATTCAATTTCGCTTGAGGAAGGATCAACTTTAGTTTTTTCATTCATCGGTTACGAATCACAGGAAGTGCCAGTAACTGCAGCAAGAACTTTAAATATTTCATTAAAGGAAAGTACTAATACACTGGATGAGGTAGTTGCAATTGGTTACCAAAAGATCAGAAAATCTGATGTAACAGGTGCTATTAGCAGTGTTAAGGCAAGCGAACTTAACTTAACTTCGCCAACTGTTGGGCAGGCCCTTGTAGGTAAAGTTGCCGGTGTACAGGTATCTCAAACAAGTGGTGCGCCTTATGCTGGCACAAAAATAAGAGTAAGGGGTATTGGTTCCATTAACGCCAGTTCAGATCCTTTATATGTAATTGATGGTTACCCTGCCGGGAATAACGTTTCCATAAATCCTGAGGATATCGAAAGCATAGATATCTTAAAAGATGCAGCATCTGCAGCAATTTATGGTTCTAGAGCGTCAGGTGGTGTGGTTTTAATTACAACCAAAAGAGGGCAGGATGGAAAAGGACGTTTTGAGTACGATGTTCAGGGCGGTATTTCTCAACTGGCAAAAAAGATTGATTTATTAGATGCCAATCAGTTCATTCAACTCCTTATTGATGGCAGAAATAATGCTTACAAAGATTTATGGGTAAATGCAGGTAAAACCTGGAACGATGCTATGTTTGGTGATAATAATGCAACCCGTATTGCTAATGTTGGCAACGGAAGTAGTGTAAGTATTCCAACTGATTTATACAATTTCTCAACCCAACAGCCAATTCCTGCAAAATACAATACCGACTGGCAAGACGAATTGTACAGAAATGCTGCTTTTCAACGTCATAACCTTTCCTTTTCAGGTGGTAATAAAGACATCAAATATTTTATGAGTGGTGGTTATCAGGATAATGATGGTATTGTAACCAACACCAATCAGAAGGTAATCAATTTCAGAGCAAATATAGATGGGAACGTAAGTGAACGTTTGCATGTTGGTGCAAATATGTCTTACACGCAAAACAAAAACCGTGAGGTTCGAGAAGGTCGTTATGATTTAAGCCCAATGATGTCGGCTTTATTGTATTTGCCTTTTCTTCCGGCAAAAGACGACAACGGTAACCCTATACAGTTTGGTATGGCTTCACTATCCTCTGTGTATGGTATCCAAAATCCCGAAAACCCTTTAGCAACCGTTAAGCAAGTTAAAGTTGCAAGAAATGGTGATAGAAGTACTTACAATGCAAATGCTTCCTATAAAATAATCGAAGGCCTAAGCTTTAAAGCCAATTTGGGTATGCAGACTTATAGTGAGAAATATGATTTTTATTTGCCTACAAGTTTAAGTAATGGAAATAACCCGCCTTATTCTACCGCATCACTAGCGGCAGCAACAGCAATTGCACAAAATTTAAAACAAATTGATCAATTGGCTGAGTTTACCTTGAACTATAACAAAACTTTTGGTAAACATAAAATTGATGTTTTAGCAGGTTATTCTGCTCAAAAAACAACGAGCGATCTGATTCGTGTTTCTGCAAAAGGATTCCAAAATGATAATATTGGTGAGATTACAGATAAAGGTGCAGATGCAAGTTTCTTTGCTTTAGATAATGCAGCCAAATCCACCAATACCTTACTTTCTTATTTTGGTCGTTTCAACTATAACTATGCAGGAAAATATTTCCTGACAGGTTCGTTCCGTCGTGATGGTTCTTCAAGGTTCGGTCCATTAAATAAATATGGTAATTTCCCTTCTGTTGCAGCAGGATGGAGCTTGTCGGAAGAGGATTTTTACAATAACTTTCTTGGT
Source organism: uncultured Pedobacter sp. (assembly GCF_946479715.1). Next base: position 8,208 of record NZ_CAMLHF010000005.1, read on the forward strand.
GAGCAATCAACCGTTAAGATCAGAGCGAGCTGGGGTTTAAGTGGTAACAACAATATTCCTAACTACAGAACTCAACAGGAAATGAATTCGCCTGGTGGGGTAGTTTTTGGAAATACAATCTCAACAGCAATCTGGCCTAGTTCTATTCAAGATGGCCATCTTGGCTGGGAATCTACCTCTCAATATAACTTTGGTACTGATATCAGTTTATTCAGAAACCGCCTATCTGTTATCGCCAACTATTATTTGAGTTATTCATATAATCTATTGTTTAACCAATCAATTTCTGCAATCTCAGGTACGTCATCAATTTTAACGAACCTTGCCGACAGTAAAATCCGCAATAAAGGTTTTGATATTCAGGTTGATGGAAGAATCATTCAGAAAGAAGACTTTACATTCGGTTTAAGTGGTAATATCGCCGTAAATCGTAATAAAGTGTTAAATATGGGAGGTGCAAGTACCATTTTAACAAACGGTGCAGAACGTTCATATTTAACACACATTACTCAAGAAGGACAACCTGTAGGTATGTTCTACGGATTCAAAGTTTTAGGCCGTTTAACAGCAGAAAATGTTGGTAAGGTTGCACCTTCTGCATCTGCAACCAATCCCGCAAAAATCGGCGACTTGTATTTTCAGGATACTGATGGAAACGGAATTGTTAACGATGCCGATAAAACAGTAATTGGTACGCCATATCCTAAATTCACTTACGGTTTTGCTTTAAATACCTCTTATAAAACAATTGATTTAAGAGCTTCATTCAACGGCTCATATGGTAATCAGGTTTTAGATGGTCAGGATTATTATCTGTATAACTTCGAAGGTTCAGGTAACCAATATGCAGAAGTTGCAAATCGCTATAGAAATGAAGCGAATCCGGGAAGTGGCTTAAACTATCGTGCATCTCGTGCAGGTACACAAAGTAATAGTACACGTTTATCATCATTCTATATCCAGGATGGCTCTTATTTCAGGTGTACCAACATTACCTTAGGTTATACTTTCCCTAAATCATTAGCTAATACGCTTAAGGTAAGTAACGTTCGTGTTTATGCGAGTGTGGATAACGCTTTTACCATTACTGATTATAAAGGTTATAATCCAGAGGTGGACTATAGCGGAGGTTCTAATTTAACACCAGGTGTTGATTACGGAAACTATCCTTTGGCAAGAGCATATAATCTTGGTGTTAAACTTACCTTCTAGAACTTACAAAAATGAAAAAACATATTTTAATTCCCGCTTTAAGCTTCGTTATTGCTCTAAGCTCATGTAAAAAAGAATTTTTGCAACAAAACAATCCGAATGCAATTACGGTCGAAAATTATTTTAAAACAGAAAACGATGTATTGCTTGCAGTAAATGGTGCTTATCAGTCATTAAGAAGCAGTAATACGATGGGAGAAAATAGCGGATTATTTACTGATGAACGTTCTGATGATGCAGGTCGTAACGATAACCAGAGTAATGCAGGTGAGCCATTCCAGTTTAATGATTTCTCTTTGTTACCAAGTAACTCATATTTAAAGGCACATTGGCTGGCACTTTATCAATCGATAACCAGAAGTAATGTTATCCTGTCTAATATAGATAAAGTTACATTCACTACTGCCGCAAACAAAAATAATTACAGTGGCGAAGCTAAATTCATCAGGGCAATTATGTATTTTGAGTTAGTTAGAAAATGGGGGCCGGTTCCGTTGGTAACCAAACACCTTTTAACTACTGATGAAATTGCAGCAAGCACATTTCGTGTGCCTGAGGCTGATGTTTATGCGCAAATTGTTGCCGATTTAAAAGATGCTTTAAACAGCGACTTACCAAACTTTCAACCTGTTTCCGGTATTGGTCGTACTTCGAAAGCGGCTATAAATGCATACTTGGGTAAGGTTTATTTAACTATGGCAGCAACACTTCCTGCAAATAAAACAGAGAATTTAGTCAGTGCAAATACTTATCTAATGGCTGCGTACAATATGCGTGGTTTCGGAAACTTATCGGAAATCCCTTATGCAGATGTTTTCGATGTGGCTAAAAAGACAACCTGTAAAGAATTAATTTTCCAGATTTCGTATAAACAAGGAGATCTTAATTACAGTTCAAGTATCGCGGCCAACAATCAGGCAAGGGGAGAAACAATCAACTCTTTAAAAGTTTCTACCGGTATTGGTGGCAACGTTAAACTAGATTTAATTGACGAATACGAAACTGGAGATCTGCGTAAGGATTTTTCAGTGAAGTATGCTAACGATGCAAACGTAAAAGATTGGTTTATCACTAAATTCCGTGATGCTAGTGCTGCGGCATCTGTTAATGGTTATGGTGGTAACGACTGTATAATGATGCGTTACGCTGATGTAATTTTGATGCTGGCGGAAGTGGCAAACCTTCAGGGAAATGATGCCTTAGCGATACAATATTTAGATATGGTAAGAGCAAGAGCTGGCAGACCACTTTATGCCATTGCTAAAACAGATCCTGTTTATGCTGCAAAATTCCCGACTATGAAGTTGGCCATCTTACACGAAAGGCGTGTGGAGCTTGCTTTTGAACACCACAGATGGTTTGATTTAATCAGAAATTTCACAGCTGCAGAGTTGGTGACTTATTTAAAGGCTAAACCACAATCATCTTATGGAATAGCGAAACTAGCTAACGTAACTACAAAAGATCGTTACTATCCGATTCCTTTTGATGAAGTAAAATTAGATCCGGTTAAAATGTACCAAAACCCGGGTTATTAATACTTAAAATCTTTTTATTTCTGTTTATTATTATGGCGGCTGAATTTCAGTCGCCATTTTTTGTAACCCATATGATCAATATCACTCGAAATTTTCTACTTTTATCGCGTGAAGCTTATTGCCTTGTTTTTATCGATCATAGTGCTAACACTTACTTTAGTGCCGTGTTGTGCGTTGGAGGAAAATGAGTCACATGCACATCAAACTGTTCAAAAAGAAGTTGATCATCAATGTACAGAAAAAGACGACAGCTGTTGCAAGGACTGTTCACCCTTCTATGTTTGTGGTACTTGTATCGGGTTTACATTTACTGGTTTTTCTGCCTTCGCTTTTGTGGTGCCGTTTAAAGCAGTGCAGCACAATATGTTTTATCTTCCTGTTGAACTTCCGCTCATATCTACTCCGATCTGGCAACCACCTAAATTAAGCTAGTTTCTTGTCCGAGGTCTTTCAGACCAGTATTATTGATTATCTTATTTACAAATTACATCATGAAAAAATTGATTGTGCTTTTGGCTGTATTGCTGTTTACAGTTTCAGCCTATGCTCAAAATACATATAAAGCGATTGTTAAAGACGCAAAAACAAATAAACCGTTAGTTGGAGCAAGTGTGAAATTGCTAGGATCAGCTATTGGTTCAGTATCTGATACTAATGGACAGGTGGTTTTAAGCAATGTCCCATCAGGCCCGCAGATCATCCAGTTCAGTTACATAGGTTTTAAAACAAAGACAGATACCCTTACTTTTCCGCTTGTCCAACCTGTTGACATAGTGGTTTTACTTGAATTGGCAGCCGAAGAGGAGGAACTTGACGAAGTAATGATTTCTGCTACCCGGAGCAGCCGTACAATAGACAACATCCCAACGCGGGTAGAGGTAATTGCTGGCGAAGAACTTGATGAGAAAGGAAATATGAAACCCGGGGATATTCGCATGATGCTTGCAGAAAGTACCGGGATCCAAACTCAGCAGACTTCTGCTACCAGTGGTAGTTCCAGCATCCGTATACAAGGATTGGATGGAAAATACACCCAGATCATTAGAGATGGCTTTCCGCTGTATTCAGGTTTTTCAGCTGGGCTCGGCTTACTGCAAATTGCACCACTTGACTTACAGCAAGTAGAGGTGATTAAAGGCTCGTCATCCACCTTATATGGCGGTGGTGCCATTGCCGGGTTGGTTAATTTGGTGTCGAAAAAACCAACCGAAGAGCGCCAGTTGAATTTTCTGTTGAACGGAACATCTGCATTGGGATTGGATGCGAGTGGTTTTTATGCACAAAAGTTTGAAAAAATCGGTGTTACTGTTTATGCAGCCTATAACAAAGGAACTGCTTATGATCCTTCGGATGTAGGTTTAACCGCTATTCCTAAGTTCGACCGCTTTACTTTAAATCCAAAACTGTTCTTTTATTTTAATGACGCAACTACACTTTCTGCAGGGATCAATGCTACTACTGAGAAAAGGATAGGAGGTGACCTGGAACATGTAAAAGGAAATGGCAGTGTTACGCATTCTTATTTTGAAGAGAACAAAACCGGACGTTACAGTTCGCAGCTTGAATTGGATCATAAACTTAATAATCAGGAAAAATTTGTTGTCCGTAACTCCGTGAGCTATTATGACCGGAGCATTGGACTGCCGAACTACTTGTTTTCTGGCATACAGATCTCTACTTACAGTGAAGCGAATTATAGTCGCAGCGGGGAAAAGGCAGACTGGGTAGTGGGTGTAAACTTTCTGACTGATCACTTCAAAGAAGACCAGAATAGCAGTGCTGCACTAAGGGGTTACAACTACAACACCATTGGTGCCTTTGTGCAAAATACCTGGAACTTGTCAGAACATTTTAGTGTTGAATCTGGCATTCGTGGTGATTATCATAACGAATATGGATTTTTCTTTTTACCCAGAATTTCGGGGCTATGGAAAATCAATGAACATTTCTCAACCCGCTTAGGTGGGGGACTAGGTTACAAAGCGTCAACGGTGTTTACAGAAGATGCAGAAAGAATTCAGTTCCGCAATGTATTGCCAATTGATGTGGCTGCTACTAAGGCAGAACGTTCTTATGGGGCCAATTATGATGTTAACTATAAGACCACATTGTTTGAAGATAAAGTTGGATTCAGCATTAACCAAATGTTCTTTTACACCCGTATCAACAATCCGATTTTACTTACAGCAGTTACGGGAGGTAATCTTGCATATGTGCAGCCTAAAGGAAATCTGGATACTAAAGGGATGGAGACCAATGCCAAGATCACCTATAGTGATTTCAAATTATTTATTGGCTACACCTATGCTGATGTGAATCAGCATACCGGGAGTGTCAATACGGTTTATCCTCTGGTTTCAAAACACAGGCTCAACAATGTACTCATGTACGAGATAGAAGATGAATGGAAAATTGGTGCCGAAGCTTATTACTTCAGCAAACAAAGATTAAATGATGGGGCTACAGGTAAAAGCTATTGGACAGCCGGTTTGATGGCCGAAAAATTATGGGACCGCTTTTCCATTTTTGTGAATTTTGAGAATTTCACCAATACCCGCCAAACAAAGTTTGATACCATTTATACCGGTACAATTACTGATCCCGTTTTTAGGGATATTTACGCTCCTGTTGATGGTTTTGTAATTAATGGAGGGATTAAACTAAGGCTTTAATGTAGACCCTTAAATAATAAACTACTATTTCTATAGATTTTATTGCTTGTTTTAAAAAAAGTATTATATTTGCATAATTAAATAACTGTTTACAAGCTGTAATCAAATGAAAACAGATTTACATTTTATAAAAATGAAAAGAAAAACATCTAAAAAAGGAATGCATTTCCTTTTAGAATGTTGTTGTTGTTGATTCAGCGCGCTGTAATCTCAGCGTAAACTAACACCCACAAATTCCATTAACATAATTATAAGGGATGTCGAAAAACATCCACAGGGCTTTGCTTTGCAATTTTATCCTGAGCAATACCATTTTAAACAAAACAAAATCAAAGCGTATAACCAAACAATCAATCTTAAAATCATGAAAAAAAGTTTACTTATTCTCTTTTCACTTATACTCACGGCAAGCATTACTTTTGCCCAAAGCACAATAACGGGTGTTATAAAGGGTGCCAATGGCGTTCCGGTACCAAATGCAACTGTGCTCATCAGAGGTACAAAAATAACTTCATCTGCTAATGAAAATGGAGAATTCAGCATCAGTACAAAGCAAGAGCCTCCATTCTATCTTCAAATTAGTTCAGTCGGCTATAAAGCCCAGGATTTTCAAATCCTGAAATTTCAGGATACTCCTTTAGAGTTAACCTTGGTTGAAAATGCACAGCTAGACGAAATCGTTGTAACTTCAAGAAGACGTTCGGAGGTTTTACAGGATGTGCCTATCGCAATTACTGTTATTGGTGGTCAGGCAGCCGAAAACGCAGGAGCTTTTAATGTTAACCGCTTAAAAGAGCTGGTTCCTTCCGTACAGCTGTATGCTTCAAATGCAAGAAACACTACACTTAACATCAGAGGATTGGGGTCAACATTTGGTTTAACCAACGACGGTATTGATCCTGGAGTAGGGTTTTATGTTGATGGAGTTTATCAGGCTCGTCCGGCAGCTACTTCCACAGATTTTCTTGATATTGAGCAGATAGAAATTCTTAGGGGCCCTCAGGGTACCTTGTTTGGTAAAAATACAACTGCAGGTGCTTTCAACATTACAACTACCAAACCAACACTTGTTCCAACTGCAAAAGTTGAATTGAATGTGGGGAACTACAATTTTATTCAAGCTAAGACATCGGTTTCAGGTGCAGTAGCAAAAAATCTGGCAGCAAAATTGGCCATATCAGGTACTCAAAGAGATGGTACAATTTTTAATACCAGCGAAGAGCGCAGATACAGTGGTCAAAATAACCTTGGTTTTAAAGGTCAGTTATACTATACCCCGTCAGATAAATTACAAATTTTGTTAAGCAGTGATGTAAGCATTCAGCATCCGGCAGGTTACCCATTGGTAATTGCTGGTGTAACTGCTACAGAAAGAAGTGCTTACCGTCAGTATGCAAAAATTGTTTCTGATTTAGGATATGAGCAACCTAAAATAGATCCTTTTTCAAGGAAGATCAATACCAATACGCCTTGGAAACAAGACCAATCAATTGGTGGTATATCTTTAAACGTAGATTATAAAATAGGAAATGGAACACTTACATCCACTACTGCCTGGAGGTTCTGGAACTGGGATCCTACAAACGACAGAGATTTCTCTGAATTGTCTGCATTGACCAAATCTCAAGGAAACTCTCGTCATGACCAATATTCGCAAGAGGTTAGATATGCAGGTAATATCACAGAGAAAGTAAGTGGAGTGATCGGTGTATTTGCACTTGCTCAGAATTTGAAAGGTCTGTCGCAGACTGAAGAGGTGGGTAAAGATCAATGGAGATTCGTACAAACATCCGCAACTGGTGCTCAGGCTGGATATACAACACCTGGTTTGTTAGATGGCTTTGGTATCAAAACCAATTCAACCATTAAATCTTTAAGCGCTGCTATTTTTGCACAAGCCGACTGGGAATTTGTAGAACACTTGCACGTTTTACCTGGTTTAAGGTTTACTTACGACAAGAAAGATGTTGATTATGACAGAACAACTTATGGAGGTCTTCAAACTACCGATCCGGCTTTGCTTGCGCTTAAAGCTGCTGTTTATGCCAATCAAAAATTCAATATCAACACAGATAACAATAATTTGTCTGGTAACATCACCTTGTCTTACCGCCCTACAACTAAGTTGAACGTTTATGGAACTTACTCTACCGCTTATAAACCAGTTGGTGTAAACGTAGGAGGCTTGCCAACTACAAGCACTGGCGAAGCAGACTTGTCACTTGCTGTAGTAAAACCGGAATATGTTCAGCACTATGAGTTTGGTTTAAAAACAAAACCCCTTAAAGGTGCTATTGTAAACGTAACAGCTTTTAATACAGATATTAAAGATTACCAAACCAACGTTCAATCTCCACAACTGGGTGTAAACAGGGGATATCTTGCAAATGCTGAAAAAGTAAATGTAAAAGGTCTCGAAATAGATGGTAGTTATCAGTTAGAGCGTTTCTTATCTATAAATGCTGCTGTTGCTTACCTTGATGGTAAATATAAAAAGTTCACAAATGCGCCACTTCCCTTAGAAGAAACAGGTCATACAGAACTTGTTAATGGCACTGCAACTCAGGTAGCGTTTAAAGATGCTTCAGGCGGAAGGTTGCCAGGTATCTCTAAATGGAATGCTTCCGGTGGTGCTGAATTTAGTGCTCCTGGTAAAGTAGGCACCAGAGATGGTCGGTTCTTTATCGCTGGTGATTTAAGTTATCGTTCAGAATACTCTTCAAACCCAACACCATCAAAAGTGCTAAATGTTGATGGCTATACATTAGTGAACGGAAGAATTGGATTCAAATCAGATAAAATCTCCATTTTTGGATGGGTAAGGAATATTGGAAATACCAATTACTTCGAACAATTGCAGGCTGCAGCTGGTAATTCTGGCCTATATGCAGGTGTACTTGGTGATCCTAGAACTTATGGGGCTACTGTGCGCTACGCATTTTAAGAGTGTGATTTAAAACGCAAAAGAAAAAGGGCTATTCTCATTGGAATAGCCCTTTTTCTTTGCATAAAACCCTTATTTTTTATTTGAATTTTTGTCATTTTCTGTTAGTTCTTCACCTGTTACTTAAGCTGTAAAGCCACTGTTGGCATGGCCTTTGTAATACGTCTGTTACATCAAAACATCATATTATGAAAAAGACAATGAGAATTTTCAGTCTACTTTTAATTGCTACGACGGTTATGATCGCCTGTAAGAAAGATACAGATCCAGCAGATAAAGACTTCTTTGTGGGGACTTATAGAGGATCTATTTCTTACCAAAAAGATGACAACACAATAACCAGTTCAGAGGGGAAGGTTACAGTGAGTAAAGTCGGAGAGACTTACAATTTTTTCTTTGGCAATAATATTCCTGATATAAAGGGAGTGAAGTTTGAAAAATCTGGCGACAATAACTATGTTAGTGTTGGAAGTGGAGTAACTGGTATTTCAATTAACGCCAGTACCTTAAAAGTGTTAGTTTCAAATAATGGAGCTACCTGGACAGCTGATTGCACCAGGTAATCAACAGCAAATAAATTAAGCTTATCATAAGGGCTCGCCATTTGGCGGGCCTTTTTTTTAAACCATCCGACCCAATCATCGCTTTAAAAGCAATCAAATAGTAAAGGCTATCTTTCCAGATAGCCTTTAAAAACCAAATATAAATTAAACGAGTATTGATGTTCGTGCTTCACAGCATGGAACTTTAAAAAGCAGGTTGCAATGAGTAAACAACCTGCTTTTTACCGTACTGAGCATACGGTTCAACCTTAAGTAAAAACATGAATAATCTTAATGATTAATGCTGTTGATAAACAAATATAAAAAAAGTATACCAATTTAGTAGTATTTATTTGCGACTTTATTTTTATTCTTCTATGTTTACATTATTGGATAGGTAATACCAGCTCTCCAATACCGAAAAACTAATAAATATTAATAATTAACTTAAAAACATTATGAGCAAGTTCGCAAAATTAAAAGAGGTTGTAGCCTCGGTAGAGACAGACGTAGAAAAATTTTATAACGCTGGAAACAGTGCAGCCGGCACCAGGGTGCGTAAAGCTTTACAAGAGATTAAAGGGCTTGCCCAGGAGATCAGAACAGAAATTACTGAAAAGAAAAATCAAGGGAAATAGATTGTTGCAACCTTAAATTATACAATTTACATCCCAATCCAATTGATCAGGAAAGTGTTCTTCGCTATCCAGATCAATTGGTCTTTAAAACAAAAGATATAGGCCTTTTAAACAAAACACGCCTGCCCATATCCACCTAATTTTGTTGTTATCAAATAACAAATAAGATGGAACAAAAAGAAACAAACAAGTACAGCGGTACTTTACAGCAACCCATTGGTTCAGGATTTAACGCTACATCAACAAGCAGCGATGTAATCAAAGAGATTGACCTTACAGGCAAAATCGCCATTGTAACAGGTGGCTATGCAGGTATTGGTTTAGAAACAGTTAAGTCATTGACTACAGCAGGGGCTAAAGTAATTGTACCTGCCCGTGATGTAGCTAAGGCAAAAATAAACCTTGAAGGAGTAAAAAGCGTTACCGTTGAGCATCTGGATCTGATGAATCCCGAATCCATTGATGCCTTTGCAGAGAACTTTCTTGAAACTAATAACCCGCTACATCTTTTAATTAATAATGCAGGCATTATGTGGGTACCGCTTCAGCGCGATTTGCGTGGCTATGAGTCGCAGCTGGCCACCAACCATTTAGGACACTTTCAACTTACCGCTAAACTATGGCCTGCATTAAAACAAGCAAAGGGCGCCAGAGTAATCAATGTGTCTTCCTTTGGACATCAAATGGCTCCGTTTGATTTTGAAGATCCCAACTTTGAACATCGCCAGTATGAAACACTGCAAGGCTATGGTCAATCCAAAACGGCCAATAACCTGTTTACAGTAGAGCTGGATCATAGAGGCAAACACTTTGGTGTACGTGCCTTCTCACTGCATCCCGGTTCTGTAAATGGGACAGATCTGGGAAGGGTAGCTCCAATGGCGCTGTTCCAGCAGATGGGAACACACGATGAAAATGGTGAGATTTATCCAGAGGTAGCTAAAAAACTCAAAACAATACCACAAGGTGCTGCAACTACATTGTGGTGCGCAACCAGCAGCAGTCTAGAAGGTAAAGGCGGCGTGTATTGTGAAAATGGAGACATTGCGGAGCTTGACTCCGGAAACATTAATCACCAGTACGACGATCCTTTAACACTTCGTGGGGTGAAACCCTATTCGGTAGACCCAGAAAATGCAAAGCGGCTTTGGCAATTAAGTGAAGAACTGACCAAAGTGATATTTACCGCAGATTGAACATTGCTGTGCAATTAATTCCCTAATTTTAGATTGTAAACAATGGCACACCAGATAGAATATATACACGATGATATTAAGCGCTCGTGCTTTGAAGACCAGTTCTTCAAAGCCGATGTGCTGTTTGAAGACCATTTACTGGTATGGATCATCTCGGGAGAAACCAGGATCGTACAGGCAGATCAGACCTATGTGTTCGGTGCAGGAGATACCTTGCTGTTCCCTCGTCATATGCTAGCTACGGTTCTCAATTACCCCAAACATGGTTTGCCTCACAAATCGGTAGCTATGCACCTTAAACTAGAACGGCTCAAAGACTATTATCATAAAAATGAACCACTTGCTCAAGCAGGGTTGATTTTGCACCCAAGCTTTCGCACCTTTGAAAAGCATCCCTTATTAAAAAGCTGTCTGTCCTCACTAATCCCATACTTTGAGCTCAAAGGAAAACTGCCTGAAGCCATTGCTTCGCTGAAAATAGAGGAAGCAATCCATATTCTGAGGGCTATAGAACCCGGTATTGACCATATCCTAGCCAACTTTGCAGAGCCCGGAAAGATTGATATCGCTAATTTCATGGAGAAAAATTACATGTTCAATATGCCGATGGAAAAATTCGGTTACCTGACCGGACGTAGCCTCACAACATTTAAGCGAGATTTCAAAAAAACCTTTCAAACCACACCACAGAAATGGCTTACTCAAAAACGACTGGAGTTGGCACATTATCAAATCAGAGAGAAAAACAGAAAGCCTTCAGAAGTCTATCTGGAAACGGGCTTTGAAAATCTTTCCCATTTCGGTTATGCATTTAAGAAGCTTTTCGGCTATGCACCTACCGAAGGATTTAGCGAATAGGGCTAATCCCTAAACGTTAACACAAATCTAACTCCTTCGTTTACCTTGCTTTCTACATCAATATGGCCTCCTAAACTATTAATATGGTTATATACCAAATAAAGACCAATACCTTTACTGTCTGTATGATTGTGGAATGTTTGGTGCAGCCCAAATATCTTGTTTTTACATTTTTCCATATCAATGCCCAAACCTTTATCCGAAAAAATCAATTGCCGAACGCCATTAATTTTTGTGGTGGCAATATAAATATCAGGGTGTGAATCTGGTTTTGCATACTTAATGGAATTAGTGATTAGGTTAAGAAATATGCTGTCCATATAAACTTTGTTAAAATTGATTGTATCAAATTCAGAAAAATCAATTCTAATAATGGCTCTGGAGCCTAGTATCAATGAGTTTATAGAATGAAACACCCCATTCAGAGACTGATGAAGATTCAAATTCTCTGTTGGTACATGAACGCTTTTTTTCTGACTGGCGGCGTCCAAATAGTAATTTAAGGTAACCTTTAATTCCTCGGTTGTTGATTGCAATATATTGATCAGGCTTTCAGTCTCTTTATCCTGAATTGTAGAAGTATCCAAAAGACTGAATATCGCAAGTAAATTATTTACAGGTGCCCTCAGATCATGCGAGGCCATATGAGTTAAATGTTGCAGCTCTTCATTAATCTTTGATAGGCTGATTAAAAGCTTATTCCGCTCCTCTTCAAGTTTCTTTTTGTGTGTTACATTTTTAGCAACAGCATAAACCAGTTTAGACTCAGGAACGGGAATTGAAGTCCATGACAACCACACAATTTCGCCTTTTTTGGTGATATAGCGGTTTTCGAAATTTAAGAGTGGAATATTTTTCCTGAGATTGTTTCTAAGTTCTTCTGTAATATTCTGGTCTTCCTCGCAAACAAAATCATTAATGGGTCTTGAAAATAGTTCTTCATCAGTATATCCTAACAGTTTAGACACTGCAGGATTGATTCTTTTAAAGTAGCCATCAAATCCGGCGATACACATTAAATCCTGAGAAACTTCAAAAAAGGGTTCGCTATCAAAACTGTCTACAGAAAGTCGGCGCTCGTTATTTGCTTTAGGTATCATATGGCCAAGGGTCGCTTTTTCTGAGGTTAATAGCTGTTAGTTATACTAAATCTACTAAAGTTTAGCTGTTTGTTCATTTTATTCAGTAATAAATTTTCTTTTTTTTGCTCCCTATAGAGGTGGATATTCTTATTTGTCTGATAATCATCAGATTCTACTAAAGTGGGTGACAAAAAATAATTTATTTGGGTTTAAGTATCTGCTCCCTGAAATCTCCTGTTGGGCAGAATTAAGACAGAATCAAGTTTAATTCGGGTTTTCTTCGGAGAACAGGTACCTTTTTCCGAAGCAGTCTCGAACAAGTGTCGAACCAGTGTTAACGTTGGTCTTATCAATCTATGAACGAAGCCACTCCTTGCTTAGTCTGATTGAAACAAAAGTTAGATTATAATTTAGGAATATATAAAGTTTGACTTTAGGGGTAATTTCATCATCTTTATTTAGCAAACTACATTATACCTTACTTAAAAATGTCACAGTTCAATCCAAAATTCGATGAGTATTATGCAAAATCAGCAGATTTTGCAAAGCCTATTATGGAATATTTACGCCAAATAATCCATGAGACATGCCCGGGTGTTGAGGAAGTAATTAAATGGGGCATTCCACATTTCGATTACCTTGGCGATATGATGTGCATCTTTGCTGCCTACAAAAATCACTGCTCATTCAGCATTTGGAAAGCAGGATTAATGACTAACCCAAAACTGAAAGAAAACATCAAGCCTGAGCAAACAATGGGAAATATGGATAAAATCAAATCCCTGTCAGATTTGCCGGACAAAGAAACATTGATAGCTTATGTAAAAGAGGCGATGGCTTTAAATGAAAATGGAATAAAAATAGTAAAACCGAAAGCTGAGAAGCCCAAAGTAATTCAAGTACCAGATTATTTTAGTGAAATCCTAGAAGGAGCACCATTGGTTAAAGCAATTTTTGAAAGCAAATCTCCTTCATTTCGGAAAGACTATTTAGTTTGGATAATCGATGCAAAGACAGAAGCCACTCGTCAAGCCAGAATAGAGCAGGCTTTGGAATGGATTGCTGAAGGCAAAGGCAGGTTTTGGAAATATAATAAGTAGTCCAACTTCATCCCTGCAACACGCTATTTATCGTGGTCCATAATATGTAAATTAATCTAAAATCTAATGATATCTGTATCCGGAGGAGTATGTCCGAGTAAGCGGCACATAGTCATAATTTGCCCTTTGTGATGAAACTCATGCGTTAATACATGGGTAAAGACCTGCAGAGAAGTAGCCTCAATCTTTTTGCCTGAAATTATTCCGATGATCAATTGGTTTGGGTCATCGCCAAATTCCTCAATATAAGTTGAAATGAGTTTGTCCACTTTTTCAAATAGGGTTCTGAGAACCTGTATTGAAGAATTGGGTTGATCTTGATAAGTGTCAATGTTAAGTTTTAGGGAGAAATTACCGATCCAATGGTAATATACTCCTGCAATATGCAGTAACATTTTGTCTGGAGAGAAGCCATTAAATTGGTTCAATGGGCTAAATACTTCCTCCTTTAGTTGGGTTTCTAAAAAATCAAGTACAACCGCCCTGGAACTTTTTACCAGGACATATTGTTGTTTTAGTAATTCTTTAACCAGAATTGATGTCATAGAAATAAAATTACGATTTTTTAGTAATTTAGATACTTTCTGACATTGGTCTTTATTTCTGAAAAGCAATAACCGACATTCATGTCGGCAGATGTTGAGGGTTTAAAGTGTAACATTAATCAATTAATATGAAGATACTTTGGAAATACCTTAAGCCGCATCGTACGCTTGTTTTTCTGTCTTTAGTACTAGCTGCTGTAGCTCAGCTACTGAGCTTGGTTGATCCAGTGATATTTGGAAAGATCATAGATGAGTACGCTACCAATAAGAACCACTTACCCGAAAATGAACTGATAAATGGTATTTTATATTGGTTATTAATAGCACTTGGCATTGCTGTGGTGGCTAAACTATGCAAAGCTGCGCAGGATTACATCACGCGTAAAGCTGTGGCACGCTTTGGCATGAATATATTCAATGATGGGCTAAAGCAAACCTTACGTCTTTCATTTCAGGAATTTGAAGAGAGTAGAAGCGGAACTACACTCTCTGTTCTGCAAAAGGTGAAAACTGATGCAGAGCGTTTTATCAACTCATTTATCAATGTTTTGTTTTCATCACTTGTAGGAGTTGGCTTTTTAATATGGTATAGCATCAACAAGAACTGGCTTTTGGTTCCGGTTTTCTTTGTAGGAATTGTGTTGCTTGGCTCGCTTACAGGGTTAGTATCTAAACGGATAAAAGGAATTCAAAGATCCATAAACAGGCAAACAGATAGTCAGGCAGGAGTTATAACCGAAAGTTTGCGCAATATTGAGCTGGTTAAAAGTCTTGGGCTAACATTTCCTGAGATCAGGCGCCTCAATGAACAAACATTAAAAATATTTGAGCTGGAAATGCAAAAAGCCCGCAAGGTAAGTTTCTTGTCTTTTTTGCAGGGGAATATGTTAAACCTATTAAAGCAATCTATTCTCTTCATCCTTTTGTGGCTTATCTTTAGGAAAGTACTTACCACCGGAGAGCTTATTGCCATGCAATTTATTTCTACAGCTATATTCACGCCATTACAGGATCTGGGCAATATGATTGTGCTTTATAGAGAGGCAGATGCTTCTTTAAAGAGTTTCGACAGGCTGATGAATAAACCAGTAGAGCAACGGCCAGAAAATTCTGTTGAGATTGGTAAACTCGAAAATCTGCAATTTGATAATGTTGTATTCCGCCATAAAACAGCGGGATATAATGCCATAGACGGTTTATCATTTAAGATTAAAAGAGGGGAGACTATAGCTTTTGTAGGCCCATCAGGATCGGGTAAGTCGACCCTGGTTAAGTTACTTGTTGGGTTGTATGTTCCTGTTGAAGGCAGTATTTGTTTTAACGAAGTACCATCAACCCTGGTTCAATATAATCCGCTTAGACGGCAAATAGGCTTTGTAACACAGGATACACAGCTGTATGCAGGTTCTATTAAAGATAACCTGCTATTTGTTAATCCTACAGCTACGGATGCAGATATTAATGATGCATTGGAAAAAGCCTCTGCATCTGGGTTGGTTGCCAGAGCTTCTCATGGGTTAAATACGATCCTCGGAGAAAGTGGGATGAAGCTATCAGGTGGAGAAAAGCAAAGATTATCGATTGCCAGGGCATTATTGCGCCAACCTCAATTACTGATTTTTGATGAAGCCACTTCAGCATTAGATTCGCTGACTGAGGAAGAAATTACGACCACCATTAGGGAAATATCAGATAGCAGACAACAAATGACCATATTGATTGCGCACCGTCTTTCTACCATCATGCACGCAGACGTTATATATGTACTTGAAAAGGGAATTATTTCGGAAGCCGGTACTCATGACGAACTATTAGAGCAAAGAGGACTTTATTATTCCATGTGGCGGCAACAAGTTGGTGAGCGACGGGAAAATCCGAGCTCAGCAAACGTATAATAATTAAAAGTATCACAGAAAATTAAAAGAAGATAAAAATGCTGATTGAACCAAACATACGGTTAAGCCGGATTCTTAGAAATACATGGCAGGTAGACATTATTATGATTATTTCCTGCACAGCAGCCTATCTGGTGAGGACAGTTTTAATCAGACATCATTTTGAAATTCCCTCTATCATTCCTGCTGTTTTAGGTACAGCAATTGCATTTTTTGTGGGTTTTAACAACAATCAGGCATATGACAGATGGTGGGAAGCCCGAAAAATATGGGGAGGTCTGGTAAACGATTCCCGGTCATGGGCAAGAAGTATAATTTGCTATATTTCGCAGGGTAAAGTCGACGATCAACAATATGCGGCGCTAAAAAAGAAATTGGTATACAGGCAAATTGCATTTTTATATGCGTTGAAAGCCAAGCTTAGAGATGCTGTAGATGAGACCTATAAGCAGTACCTTGAGCCGCATGATATGGAGGAAGTAAAGTTGCATAGTAATGTTGCCAATGCTATTCTGATGCAGCAATCCAGAGCATTACAAGAATTGGAAAAAGACGGTATGATAAATGGCTTCCGTTTTATTGAAATGAACCAGTTGCTGATCAAATTTTCTGACGAGATGGGTATGAGTGAACGCATTAAGAATACCATATATCCTACGGCTTATATTTATTTCACCAAAGCATTTATATGGCTTTTTGTGGTGTCGCTTACCTTGGTTATAAGTCCTTTTGCAGGAGTATGGTCTATATTTTTAGGATGGTTGGTGGGTTTTGTTTATGTATCTACTCAGATAAATGGAATGAGCCTGATGAATCCTTTCGATAACAATTCTGCGGCTGTTCCACTAAATCAAATTGCACGTACTATAGAGATCAATCTCTTAGAAATGCTGGGAGAAACTAATATACCTGAACCTGTAAAGCCGATTAATAATGAGTATGTACTTTAAGATATCAATTTTTAAACATACAGTCAGTTATTTGATGGCTGGTAATGTAAACCAAAAAGTACTGCCCTTGTCTATTTCGCTTTCTACCCCTATAAGGCCATTGTGTTTTTTGATGATCTCTGCGCATATGTAAAGTCCTAGCCCTAAGCCTGTATACTGACTTCCAGAACTTTCTGCACGATAATAGCGGTCAAAAAGATAATGCAATTTTTCAGCTTGTATTCCTGGTCCATTGTCAGTAACCGATACTTTGATATTATCATTTACATCTTCGATACAAATTTGTATTTCTTTAGATTCAGGAGCATATTTTATTGCATTGTTGATGAAATTGCTAACTATTTGCCCAATCCGAATGGCATCAGCATATACCATAATTTTCATGTCTCCTTTGATTTGGATATTATAAACCCCCTCTGCATGTAAATCAGCGCAAGAATCTTGAATAATCTCAGACAAGATGAAATGCTGTTGATTAATATGAAGCTGCCCCTGATTGGCCATGCTGGAATTTAAAAGGTCCTCAATAAGCGAATTAACTCTTTCCAGCCCTTTATTGGCTTTGGTAATGAGCTTGGGAAGTAGAGTTGATGAAGGATTATCCTTTATTCTGTCTAAAAGCTGAAGAGAGGCTTTGAGAGTTGTTATTGGTGTTTTGAGTTCATGACTGGCGATAATAATGAAATCATCTTTTTGTTGTTGTAGTAATCGGAGTTCCTGTATATCTGTAGCAGTGCCTACCCAAAGCTGTATCTGATCCTGTTGATCATTTATAGGCATTAAACGGATCAGGTGCCACATATATAGTCCATCCATTCGCTTTAGGCGAATTTGGAATTCGCCTCCGCTGTTGTTTTTTAAGATGGTTCTGAACTGATCAAAACTAGCCCTAATGTCGTCGGGATGGATTACACCTTTAAATCCTGGTAACTTAGTTTGTTTATTATTTAATCCGGTATAATTATACCACCGCTGGTTGTAAAAAACTACTTTTCCTTTAATTGTATTTGTCCAGGCAATCTGAGGAATTGTCTCCATCATACTCCGGAAACGGCTTTCACTTTCTGCCAGAGCTTTTGTACGATCAATTACACGGGTTTCCAACTCCTGGTTCAGCTCTGAGAGCTCCTGGTTAATGACTTTTAGTTTTTCGTCAATTATTGTCTTTTCCTTTCTAGCCTGTGTATCGTTTAATGCTCTGTTAATTTTTGTGGATAGTGTAAATAATTTATGCTTAGAAACGTAATCTGTTACACCAGCCTTAATTAATTCAACTGCATTTTCTTCTCCAATTACACCCGAAACAATAATAAAAGGCGTATGTGGATGCTTATTTTTTTTGATATTGAAGGCCGTAACGGCATCAAAAGAGGGTAGAGAATAGTCGGATAGAATTAGATCGGGATTAAAGTTTTGGAGGGCGTTTTCAAATTCCATTCGGGTCTGCACAATTTCAGCCGTAAAAATCAATCCAGACTTATTTAATTCCCGGTTAAGCAGATCGGCATCACTTTCATTGTCTTCCAGAATAAGGATTTTAAGAGGCTGCACCATTATTTATATTTATTTGTACTGTTATTGTGGTGGCTGGTTTAATACCATCCAATATAATCCAATCTCTTTTACTGCATTAAAAAAATTATCGCTATCAACGGGTTTTACGATGTAGCTATTTGCTCCCAGCTCGAAACATTTTTCTATATCCGGACCTTCATTTGATGATGTCAGCATCACTATAGGAATGAATTTAAGATTTGGATCAGACTTTATTTTTTCCAGTACTTGTAAGCCCGATACCTTTGGCATCTTTAAATCCAGCAAGATTAATTTTGGAAATTCCTGATCACTCCTTGAAGCATAAGCTTCTTTGCAATAAATAAAGTCAAGTGCTTCTGCTCCGTTAATAACGTGATGTAATTTGTTGGTAAAACCACTCTTTTTAAGTGCACGAATGGTCAGTATTGCATCGTCAGCACTGTCTTCTACAAATAAAATTTCAACATTATGGTAGCTCATTTTTTTGATTTTAATGGTTTACACTGATTAAACTAAAATAAAAACAGGAGCCTTCATTTAACGTCGATTCGGCCCAAACGCTACCATTATGACGATTCACTATTTTTTGTACAATGGCCAGACCAATGCCGGTGCCTTCAAATTCTTCCTGGGAATGTAACCGCTGAAAAACTCCAAAAAGCTTATCATAATATTGCATATCGAAACCTGCTCCTCCATCTTTTACATAATAGACAACTAACTTGTTCTTTTTGTAAGCACCTATTTCGATACTCGTTTTTACTTTATGTTTTGAATATTTAACTGCATTGGAAATTAAATTGATCCATACCTGTTTAATCAGAGATTTATCTCCCCTGGCATTCGGGAGGATTCCTATTTTAAATTCAGGTATGTTTTCATATTCTTCAAATGATAATTCTTCACGGATGCCTTGAAGAAGGCCGGTCATATCAATTTCAGATAGGGTTACTTGTTTTCTTCCCAGTTTTGAAAATGCAAGCAGATCATCAATTAATTCACCCATTTTTTTTGAGTTATTAATAATGGACTGAAGGATTTTAATTCCATCTGAATCGATTTTATCGGCGTAATCTTCCACCAAAATTCTGGTATACCCGTTAATAGCCCTAATCGGGGCACGTAAATCATGTGATACAGAATAGGAAAAGGATTCTAATTCTTTGTTAACCGACTCTAATTGAGCGGTACGCTCTATTACTTTTTGCTCCAGTTCGTCGTTTAATTTACGAATGTCATCTTCCGCATTTTTGAGCTCTCTGTTTGCAATGATTAGTTCTTGAGCTCTTTTTTCCTTATCATTATTTTGTAAAGTCAGCTCTCTATTGGCAATTACTATTTCTGCAGCTCGATTCTCCTTTTCCTTATTCTGGAAAGCCAGTTCTTTATTGGCTATAATTAATTCCGCTGCGCGGTTCTCTTTTTCCTGATGTTGAAATGCAATCTTTCTATTAGCAATGATCAATTCATCAGAATCGTTTTTTTTCATATCCTTTAATAAAAGGTGAAATTTTGAAAATATAGTGGAAATAAGAATTGGATAATGGGATAGGAAGGAGGGTGCTTTTCCTTTGTAAGTTTATAAAGTTAACATAATATTGCGAAACCAGTTCAGCTATCTGAGAATAAAACTTTCTATAGCCGACAGAACTTCTGTTTCAAACGTTTCTTGTCTTCTTCTGCTTTTTTTATTAGTGCCAAAGGGTTGGCTTATAGTGTAGCTATTGCCATATTTATTCTGTTTTTTTGATAGCGCATAATGCAACATGCAATCTTCTTCTACACGTAGTATGAAAGCCTCATCAAAAGTTATGATCTGGCGCGTATACAAGCCAGGAATTTTGCGGTAGATATTTCTTGTAGTCTGATCAAATATGTAGGTCACGTTAAAGTGAAATAAAAAATCGTACAATGCAGTAAATCCACATAACAAGCCTATTGCAAATATTCCCCATTTGGTTTCATAATTCAAATTAAGTGTGAATATTACAATAAATATTATCAAAGCAACAAAGGTAAAAAGGATGACTTTCCATTTATAATCTCGTTTGGGTTGAAAACTTAATCGACCACCTTCTGTTTTTAGGTTATAATCTGACATATGTTTAATCTTGTTTAAGGTTTTTTAATGTTCCATTAGGTTCGAAATCAATCGAATAGCGTTCACGGGTTCCATTTATTGTTCCGGGGAACCAGCGTATACGCCCATCCCATACAGACAGGTATACATATGTTGTTGGTTTAGCACCTTCTACCTGTGATACCTTTTGATTGTACGCTTGCAATACTGTTAGGGCAGAGGAAAAGTTGATTTGGTTTATTGGCACCAACCGACGTTCTATATTGCTGGAAGTTGTTTGTATAGGCTTTGGGGCCGACCATTTACCATTTTCGTATTCATAAGCATCTACATATTTTGGATTTTCGGGATGTAGCAACATTAACCTGATTCGTCCATCGCCATCAAAGTGAACAGACTGATAGATCTGTATTTCTTTGCCGGAATACTGAGGTAGGTTTACAAGTTTCCTTTCTGCCTTTTCCAGTTCTGCTTCAGTAAAAAAAGCTTTCTTGCTTTTTGTTTTAGGTTGGGGTATAGGGTAAGTATTGACCTTTTGCGGCATGTTAATGCTTTTCAAAAACTCATTCACTTTTTCCTGAATCTCCTTACTGTTGTTCCCTGTTTTGTTTTTTTGCAGTTTTTCCAGATCCTTAAATAACGTTTTGGTTTTTTCATGTACATCCTCAGTATTCAAGGTATCGCCATTTACAATTACTTCAGATTTTTGGATATGCTGAGGGCTAGTAGTAGTAGTGCCGACTGTCGGGTGTTTCTGTGCCTGGCGTTTTAAGGCGGTATCACTGGGTTTAAAAGTATCGCTTACACTTTTAGTAATTTGTTTACAGCCTGTTTGCAGCAACATACCGAGAACTAATAAACGCAGAATGACATTTAAGGTTTTCATATCGATATACTTAATTCATTTATATCACTAGCAAAAGCAACCTGTCTTGGATCTTCTTTAAGATAAAAAATAGCCACTTCCTTTTGCCTGGTGCTATCCAGATCTAACAGGTCTAATATTTTTTTTATGCTAACGGCATAACGTTGATTTTGATGGTCTGTAAATTCAAGGACAAACTCAACCATGGGCTGCTCATTTATGTACGTTCCTGTTTGGGTGGCTTTGAGTAATCTTGCTGTTGCAGGCAGCCCTTTGTATTTTATTAAAAAGTCCTTTTTTGGATTTTGATTGGCAAATTTGGACATCAATCGTCCAAGGATACTGATATTGCCAAACAAAAGCAGTAGGGCGCAAACCAACAGTGGATGATAAAAAGCCATAAACCGCCAGCCCATTCCCTCACTTTCTGTTTGATAAGTAAAACAATAATAACCTGTTATCAATGCTGCAACAATAATCCAGGCAATATGAAGCATTATAAATAACTTCATTTTAATGCTTACCTCGAAACTAGAGAGAACGATGTACGGATAATCACTAGGGTTTTGATCTATCACTAGTTCAACGCTTTTCCCTTCCTGAAACCTGCGTTCATAAGATCTGAGGTCATTTACCGTTAGTCTTTCCTCTATCTGAGCGCCAACCAGATTTTTAAAAGATAGGTTGAGCTCATAAGTGCTGTAGCTGACCTTTGGGTTTGATTTGTCGACACTTGTAAGGATTTTGGCTTCTCGCTTTACGCCATTATTTTTAAGCTGCTCTATTTTTCTTTTTATAGAGAGGGTTTGCAATATCCACTTGTGGTAATAACCCGCCAAAACAATAATCCAGATAATAATGGATAAAACTACCAGGCCTATAGCTACCCAGGGATTTCTTGCTGCTAAATCTGGTGGATAACTGTCGCTTTTGATGTTGTAGTATAGAATCATGGGAAAAGGTATCGCATAAAATAATGCAAACAGTTTCCAAAATATAAAGAAGCCCTTGCCCATAATGCTTTCAGTTTTATTAATCAGGTAAACCCATTATGATATACAGTTCATCATTTAATTTTTGTAATGGTTTTGCCGAGAAAAAACACTGGCGGAGAAAGATGTTTTTTGTTTTCCTGTTTTTTTGCATAACCAAAATGCCTGATACGCCCACAGTGATAAAAAGACTTTTAAGTTTGGAGACCAAAAAATGGTCGAAATCATCGAAACTGTAGGTGGTAGGGGCGCTAAAGAAGAATGCTTTATGATAAATCTTACGGTCTACCATATCAAAGCTTATTTCTGCAGTGCTTCGCAATATGCCCAATATCCCAATAACAGCCAGAAACACAGCGAATACTGCAGCACCTTTGGTGGTAGCGTATATGAGGTTAAGTACCATTATGGCAAAAATTATAGCTGCCATGGTATAAAAAAAGCCTTTTTGCACTTTTAGATGATAAGTGCTGCCTTCTTTTTCGAAATATTTAAATGTTTGCATCATCATTTTTTAGATTTAAGATCAACCAACAAAGGCAAATTTGTTTTCAAATATTTTACCAATCAGAGGCAAAGGCTTTAGGGCACCATTAGCCGCATTGATAATCCCAATAATCCACAATACCAAAAAAACAAAGCCAAATACACCTATAAAAGATAATGCAGGTATTACCATGGCTACTATGTTTAAAGTGAGGCTAAAAATAATGTTCACAAGGGCCAGGCCTAATGCTTGTCGTAAATGATATTTAAGCATAGAATCTGCATTGTCTTTTCCCTTTAGATAGGCTACAAGCCAACCAATAATGGTGATGTAGGATACAATAGATAGTGTTTTATTGTTCATCTTGATAGAATTTTGGTGTAAAATTGTTAGATGTAAAATTGCAGCCTTAACCATGCTTTATCCAAATTCTGCTATACTACAAAACGCCTACACTCAACTGGGATGAACGTCTACAATATGTCTACATAAAAAAATACATAATTGATTTATATTAATTTTACTTTATGAATTATTTAAGGCAAGTATTGTTTTTTGCATTTGCATGTTCGTTATCCTATACTACCAAGGCCCAGCCTGCGCTATTTACACGTTTGGCAGAATCTCATCGGATCAATGAAAATTATAAGGCGGGGATTGCTGAGGGGAGGCATGCCGTAAGTGCTGCCTTAAAGCTGAAGGATTTTACTGAGGCAACAAAAGCCTATGTTGTACTTGCCAATATTTACGCCAATATGCAGGAGTTTTCATTGCTAAAAAAAGCAAGTGATTCGGCCGTGCTTACGGCACAACAGGTTCGTAGCCCTATAGCAAAGGCCTATGGTTATTATGCTCAGGCCTTTTTATACAAGACTATTGATAATGCTGAATTGTCTATGAAATATGGACAGATGGCGCTTAAGGAATTGGGAAAAACTCCCGACCACTATATTAAGGCCAAAATATATTACCTGTTATATGCTTTAAATACCCGCTGGGATAATGTGCCCAATATAAACCGTTATGCCCGGTTGGCCACAGAAAATGCCATGCTTACCAAAGATTACAACTTGCTTGGTAACTGCTATACCGCTTTATCAATATCTGCAGATTACAATTACAATGCTTCAAAAAGTACCGCACAACGGGATAGTATCCTCTATTTTTTAAAAAGGGTTGAGGAATTATATCAGCAGCATCCAAAAGAAATAGCTCCAAAAACCTATGGTATTGCCTGTATTAATATTGCTGATTATTATTTGAAGAATTTTGCAGAAGCTGATAATGAGGCAAAAGCAAGCGCTATTCAATATGCAAATAAAGCTCAGGAGGTAATGAAAGATGCACCCAATGGCGAAGAAATTATAGCTAGTGGACTGGGAATCCTGAGTGAGTTTGCCAGACGTGAGAAAAACTATCCGATGGCCGAGACTTATCTGATGCAGGCTTACAGCATGATGCAAGCCCAGGAAATCCCCTATTATTATACGCTGGTAAATGTTGTACGCTCACTTTCATTATTATATGAACAGATGGGTAATGATGCTATGGCATTAAAATTTCAAAAGAAAGTAACAGAATACAACGGTAAACTCTTTGACCAAAAACAGGCGCTAAACGCGCAAAAGCTGGAAATACAGTACGAAGCTGAAAAAAAAAACAATGAAGTGATCTTGCTAAGGCAAAAAGAAAGGTACAATGATATGCAACGATATCTATATATGGGTATTATTGCTGCTTCTTTACTGGGCCTCATTTTTATGTTTCGTTCTTATCACTTCCGCTTGCGTTATTCTTTGCAACGCGAAAGGCAATTGCATTTGGAAAAACAGGAGGCAGACCTGCAAACAAAGTTGGATAAGGAGGAACAGTTGCGGTTAAAGGCAGAACAGCAATTGCTGGAAACCCAACAACAGCAGCTGCAAAAAGAAATGATGGCCAATGTGCTGCAATTGGAGCATAAAAGAGAAGTGTTTTCGCAGATCAAAGAAAAGTTAAGTGATAACCATGAACTGAATATTAACAGAATATGGAATGAAGAGTTGTTGTTGGACAATGATTTTAATGAAGCAAAGCTCCATATTCAGCAGGTACATCCAGATTTTTTTAATCTGCTGAACGAAAAGGCGCAGCAAAAACTTACGTCATTGGATCTGAAGCTTTGCGCTTACCTTCATTTGCAGATGGACACAAAAAAAATTGCCAGTATCATGCATATAGAACCTAAGAGTGTGCGCATGAGCCGCTATCGGATTAAGCAAAAACTAGGGCTGGGAAAAGACGATGACCTCAATGTTTTTTTACAGAAACTAGGATAATTTTCCTTCAAAATAATTGTATTTTTTTAGTTACTTTTAGCGGCTGTGCCAGATATTTAATGCCCTGGAAGCTGACTTTAATGATGGGGAATTATTCAAAACATACTGATGAAGAACTGGCTTTGTTGTTGAAACAAGCCGGCCCCGAGATTTTTAAAGAGATTTATGACAGGTACTGGGATAGGCTCCTTAACGCAGCTCATAAAAGAGTTAGAAATACCGAAATTTGCGAAGAAATTGTTCAGGATGTTTTTACAAAACTTTGGGCAAACAGAAGCTCGTTGGTATTTACAGCCGGTATTGGTAATTACCTGTTTACTGCAGTTAGATACAATGTGATAGATCATTACCGGAAACATGCTGTAAGAGAAAGTTTTATTAGTTCGGAACAAGCTTATGTAAAACTTGACAACTCTACTGAAGAGTATGTTTTTCTTAATGACCTGAAAAAACATATCGATACAATGATTGCCAGACTGCCTGTTAAATGCCGCTCCGTATATCAGCTAAGTAGAATCGAGTTTAAAACGAATAAAGAAATCGCATCTGAGCTTAATATTTCAGAAAAGACGGTTGAGGGGCATCTCACAAAAGCACTCCAGAGTTTACGGGTTACAATCGGCGACATTATGCCCATCTTGTTATTTTTTATAAAATAAATTTAGATTTCCTGCAAGGGTTATGCTGTTCTTATACGACATGCTATTAAATAACCAATAGAGTTTAACGAAGTATGGACAATTTACAGCTTTCCAAATTATTGGAAAATTATATCAATGGCAATTGCACGCCCGAAGAGGTTTCAATGGTAAATCATTGGTATGATCAATATCAGGATAGTCCTAATTTTGTTCAGGATTTATCAGAAGAAAACCAAAGGCTGTTAAAACACAAGATTTTTTTAAACATTATAGCATCTGCTGATGAAACAGATAGCACAATTGTACCACTAAAATCAACGCCAAAAATTGGTATGCGATGGTTAAAATATGCCGCGGCAATAATTCTGGTACTTTCTGTTACACTCCTTATCTTGAATAACCAGAAATTGGGAAATAAAGAAAATCAGTCAGCCAGTCAGCAAGTTCACCTTGTAAACAAAACCGACTTTATTATCAAAAGAATATTACCTGATCAAAGTATTGTTTATTTAAGTCCGGGGGCCAGTTTAACTTATCCTTTAGCATTTAAAAAGAACTCCAGAGATGTGGTTATGGAAGGAGATTGCTTCTTTGAGATCACTAAAAACCCGGATCAGCCTTTTATAATCAATAGCGACCATATTGTCACTAAGGTATGGGGCACCAGTTTTAGGGTTTCTGATCATAAAAATAGTGCATCGGCCAGTGTAATAGTAGTAACAGGTAAAGTTTCTGTAAGTAAAAAAAGCACTGGCACCACTGATGCTAAATCAGCTGATGTGGTGTTTTTATTACCTAAGGAAAGTATTGTTTTTAAAGGGAACAAAAAGGATGTTCTTTATAAAAACAAACAGACAGATATGTCGTCTCTAACAATCTGGAACCACGTTGATTTGTCATTTAATGATAAAAACCTCTCGGAAATTGTACAGGTGCTTAGCAAGGAATTTAATACTACTATAAAAGTTCAGGATGAAGAGCTTAATAAAGTAGTGATGAATGCAGATTTAACCGATCTGAATTTGCCAGATGTATTGGAAGTACTTAAAGCTTCATTAAATCTGGAATACCATATTGACAATGATACAATTGTTGTTACAAAAAAGAATTAACCAAATAACCAATAAATAAACCTTCAAACCAAACCATATGAAACAGATTTTACAAACATAATTCCATAAGCTTCTTTAGTAAGTACAAGAGTGCTCGAACACTCCTGTACCTGGCTTTTAAAGCCCCTTTTGTGACATCAAAAAAATTGGTGAAGGGACCTCAATTAATTATATTTTTTCAAATACAACTTACTAAAATTATGAAATTTTATTTACATCATAAGCTTTTCTGGTGCAAAATCATGAGAATAACACTAAGTCAAATATTGGTATTGATACTGTTTACCAGCATCACCTATTCTAAGTCTACTCTGGCACAGGAGGCTTTGAATAAAAAAATAAGTTTAACCGTGGTGGATAAAACGCTGACAGAAGTTTTGAAGACCCTGGCTGCAGCTAATAAAGTTCAGTTTATTTATAACCAGGATGTTATTCATTCCAGTAATAAAATATCACTGAAGTTTGATAACATTGAACTTAAAACTGTACTTGATAACTTGCTGAGCAAGTATTCTATACACTATCAGGTATATAAAAACAAGATCATTTTGATTGATGGTGAGCGGTTGGATACCAAAGTTCAAGGCAGCAAAGCTATTACTGTTACCGGTAAAGTTGTTGACGAGACCAATTTACCATTGATTGGTGTTAGTGTTACCATTAAAGGAACAAAAATTGGAACAATTACAGATATAGACGGAAAGTTTAAGATCTCGGCTGATAATGCAAATGATATTTTAGTTTTTAAATATATTGGATACATTACTTACGAAACTCCTGTTAATGGAACACAGCCTATAAATGTTCAGCTAAAACCGGAAGATAAATCATTAAGTGAAGTTGTTGTAGTGGGTTATGGTAAGAGCTCCAGAAAAGCCCTCATCAGCTCAATATCTTCCGTTAAAGGTGATGAACTGAATAAAGGAGCCATCAGTGATGTGGGCCAGATGCTGCAAGGTAAGGTGCCGGGACTGAACATTAGCCGCAGTGGTGATCCAAACCGTAATGCAGCTATTGTTATGCGTGGAGCTTCTACGTTGCGTGAGGGTGCGCAATCGCCACTATTTGTGATAGATGGTGTGCCAGGTGCCGATATTTCATTACTTGCACCAGATGACATTGCTTCGATCGACGTTTTGAAAGATGCTGCCGCTGCTGCCATTTATGGTAACAGGGCTGCAAACGGGGTGATTATGGTAACTACAAAACGGGGCACGGCTGGTCAAACCCAATTGGCCTACAGCACTTATTTTGGTGTTGAGAATGTATCTAACCAGTACGAGATGATGGATGCTGAGCAATTGAAGGCTTTCCTTGCCAGAAATAATTCTGCGCTAACACCTGCCAATGATCAGGGTGCCAACACCAACTGGCAAAATGAAGTACAACGCAAGGATGCGATTTCCTATAATCATAACCTTTCTTTAAGTGGTGGAACAGAAAAAACTACATACAATGCCAGCATTAACTATTTCAAACAACAAGGTATTGTAAGGACAAGTGATCTGGGCCGTTTCATTGGCCGTATAGGTCTTGAACAAAAAGCCCTGAATGATAAATTAAAGATCGGGCTAAACCTGAGTAATTCAATTAGCGACGCCGACCTGGTGCCTTATCGTAATACAGTTCTTTCTCAGATGCTTACCTATTTACCTACCTCGCCGGTTAAAAATCCTGATGGCACTTATTTCGATAACCTGATCCAAACAAGTTATTACAATCCGGTTTCCATGCTGGAGAATGCAACTGAGAACCTGAAAACTAAAAATATATTAGGGACCTTTACTGTAAATCTTAAATTGCCTTTTGGTTTCACCTATGATGTTGCGGCTTCTTATCAGAATACCCAAACTGTATATGGTGCTTTTTACAACAGTATTTACACCTCGAGATACAATAACGTAAGGAACACGCCCGACCCTCCGGCAAATCCTTCCTTTGTTTCACTGGTAGGTAAAGATGGTTTAGCCTTGAGAAATGCTTATCAGAATACCAATAAGATCGTTGAAACTTACCTGACCTGGAACAAAAAGTTTGGTGATCATGACATCAATGCAGTAGTCGGCTATTCTTATCAGCAATCACTGAACAACGATGGATTACAGACTTCCTCAACAAATTTTCCGATTAATCAGGTTAGCTATTACAATCTGAGCTTAGGTAACCCTTATGCAATCACAGATTTCCGTGTTAATTATGGCCCGGAATACCTTTATCAGGAAATTCTATTAATTTCTGACTTTGCTAGAGTAAACTACAATTACAAAAATAAGTATTTACTGCAAGGATCTATTCGTAGGGATGGATCGAACGTATTTGGCAAAAACGAAAAATGGGGTTACTTTCCTTCTGTAGGTGCGGGTTGGAACATTGATCAGGAAAATTTCTTAAAAAATCAAAGTCTGATCAGCACATTGAAATTACGTGGAAGTTATGGTATTGCTGGTAATTCGCTAGGTTTTGCTCCACTGACTACAAAATTGATCTATGGTGCGGTGGGACAGTTTTATTACAACGGATCTCCTAGAGAAGGGGCCTATGGTGCTATCCAAAATGAGAATCCAAATCTGCGTTGGGAAAAAACAGCTACTGCAAATATTGGTATGGACTTCAGCATCTTTAAAGGAAGATTAGGCGGTTCGGTAGATTTTTATGATAAAAGGACTACAGACCTGATCATTGGTTTTGATGTAGATCAGAACCTCTACCCATCAGGTCAGCTAACAGCCAACGTAGGTAAATTAAGCAATAAAGGGGTCGAGATTGTTCTGAATGGTACACCGGTAATTAATGACAATTTCAGTTGGACTACAGGAATCAACCTTGCTCACAACGTCAACAAAGTACTTACACTTTCTGATAGCCAGTTTAAAATCGACGATAGGCTTATCTTTCAACCTGACGGTGGAGGACAAAGCGGGGCAACATTACAGATTCTATCTCCCGGACAGCCAATAGGAACGTTCTTTACCTTCAAATATGCAGGTAAAGATGCCAATGGAGTTTCTCAATATTACGATGCAGCAGGAAATATCAAAACACAGGGCTTACTGAATAAAACTGATTATTACGTAATTGGTAATGCACAACCTAAGGCTTTGATTGGTTGGACCAACAATGTAAGGTATAAGAACTTTGATCTGAGTGTTTTCGTAAGGGCAGTATTAGGCAATAAGATCATGAATGTAACCAGAGCTGATCTCTTCCGTCCTAACACTGCTCAATTTACCAACATACCTGTTGAAGTAGAAAATGAGTCTACGGCAGATTTTAACTCTTACAGGTATTCTTCGCGCTTTCTGGAGAATGGCAGCTATCTGAGATTGGACAATGCAACTTTGGGTTACACCTTTAAGAAAAACATTATTCCCGGGGTTGGTTCGTTGCGTCTTTACACTACTGCCAACAATCTATTTGTGATTACCGGATATAAAGGTATCGACCCCGAGATCAATCAGGGCGGTTTAGCACCAGGTGTAGATACCAATAACTTTTATCCAAAAACCAGAACCTTTCTTTTTGGTTTAAATGTATCATTTAATTAAAATCTTAAGAAGATGAAAAATCTTATAAACATAGCAACCGGAGTAATTTTATCACTAACAATACTTACGTCCTGCCATAAACTGGATCTGGAGGTAAAAACCCAGTTAACTCCTGAAACCTTTCCCCAAACAGATCAACATTTTATACAATTAACCGGACAGGTGTACGTCCAGTTGCGTCAGGGCATCACCACCGATTATTTTTTCATGCAATCGCTAAGTACTGATGAATCCATAATGCCTGCAAGAGGAGGTAACTGGTATGATGGTGGCAGGTATGAACAACATCATAAACATACCTGGGATCCTGACAATGGACATGTGAGCAGTGGCTGGGGATGGCTGTCAAGTGTAATCAGCAAGGCCAACCAAAGCTTGTTCTTACTTAAGGATGCACCGGAATCTGCAGCTAAAACTACAGCTTTAGCAGAAGTTAGAGCCACACGTGCATTAGCCTTTTTCATGATGATGGATCTATGGGGCAACATCCCTATCGTTACAACTTTTGGTGAGACTACATCTCCTGAGACAAAATCCAGAACAGAGGTTTTTAACTTCATCGAGACTGAGCTCAAAGAAGTTTTACCAAACCTGAGTTCAGTTGTAGGAGCTGCTACTTATGGCCGTCCTACCAAATACACCGCTAATGCAATATTGGCTAAGATGTACTTGAATGCAGAGGTATATACCGGAACACAACGCTATAACGATGCTGTAGCACAGTGTGATGCCATTATTACAGCAACAGGAAGTCCATTCGCTTTAGAATCAGACTATAAAAAGATGTTCTTTATAGATAATGGACCTCAAATTAAAGAGTTTATTTTCGCTTTACCCTTTGATCCAGGGTTCTCAAATGGTTATCTCTTCTTCGCAAGATATTCCTTACCTCGCTCTTTACAAGCAAAGTTTAGCTTGAAGCATACGCCAAGTGCACCTATGAGTACGCTACCTGAATACTATGCAAATTTCGATGATCCTAATGATAAGCGAAATACGCAATGGATAAAAGGATTGCAATCCTTGTTCTCGGGAGCGCCTGTTAATGTATCCACCACAAAGAAAGGATACGATCAGTTCTATACCGGATCTGATGGTGCTACTCCGATCACTTATCAGGTAGACATTACTCCAAACGTTACTTTACGTGATGCTTCCAGACCTTTCGATGCGGGTAATGATGAAATCGCCTGGAACATGGGCTATCGCAATAATAAATTCTATTGCGACAGTACTTCGTCCAACAGGAATCAAAATAATGATTTTCCAATGTTTAGGTATTCCGATATTTTATTGATGAAAGCAGAAGCCATATTGCGTGGAGCAACTCCTACACAGGGCCAAACGGCTTTATCACTGGTAAATCAGGTACGCGCAGTACGTACGACCTCGGCAGCCTGGGGCTCTGTTACTCTTGAAGACCTCTATAAAGAGCGTTGCAGGGAATTTGCCTGGGAGTGCTGGCACCGTAATGATATGATCCGTTTTGGAAAGTATGAAGGGACATGGGGTTTTAAAACAAACAATGATGTACGAAGACGTTTGATGCCTATACCCGCTAGTGCCAGGGTACTCAATCCCAAACTTGTACAAAATCCGGGATACAATTAGAGCGGTTTTTATGCGACCACTACTTGGTTATACTGAGATCTAAGCATTAAAAATACAAAGAAGCTTCGTCATCTCGACGCTAGGAGAGATCTCTTGGTTATGCCAGTTCAAGAGATCTCTCCTAGCGTCGGGATGACGACAGTTTTAAAGATGACGACAAACTATGAATGAACTAAAAAAATATACACTTGTTTTAAACATTCTTTTAACCTGCTTTTTGCCCTTGATTTCTAAGGGCAAAAACTTAAAAGGTATAGTTAAAGAATATAATATTGTTTCCTACGGTGCAAAAGGAGACGGCCACACCGATGATGCTTTGGCCATTCAAAAGGCTATTGATGCCTGTTCTGCTGCAGGTGGCGGTAGGGTAGTTATACCATCAGGAAAAACATATTTGTCGGGGCCATTTAAGCTTAAGTCTTTTGTAGATTTTTATATAGAAACCAATGCTAAAATATTGGCAAATCCTGATGAGAAAGTATATACCGAAAGTGCATTTCGTGAAAATAAAGGCGAAGGAACCATATGGATTGGTGGCGAGAAACTGGTTAATGTTACCATCCATGGAGCTGGTACTATTGATGGCAATGGTATCTCCTTTATGGGCGCTGAATTGGAAGATTCTTATGTGTTAAAACCCTTTAATGTTGTTGATCCCAGGCCACATATCCTTACCATTATTGGAGGCAAGAACATCAGGATAAGTGACCTTACTATTCAAAATTCAGCGTATTGGACGGTTCATTTAATTGGCTGTGACGACGTTGTGATAGATAATATCACACTGTTGAACAGTTTAAAAGTAAGGAATAGTGATGGGATAGATCTTGATCACAGTAAAAATGTAAGGATCAGTAATTGTTACATAGAATCTGGTGATGATTGTATCTGTTTAAAAAACCGGCGGGAGTATGAAGAATTCGGTGCTTGCGAAAATATTACTGTTACCAATTGCACCATGAGCTCTCGTTCGTGTGCCATTAAAATAGGCTCTGAAAACATGGATAAGATCAATAATGTAGTGATTAATAATTGTATTATTAGCAAAAGCAATAGAGGAATTGGTATTCAAAACCGGGATGAAGGAACAGTTTCCAATGTGATATTTTCAAATATAATTATTGATTCTCATTTGTTTTCTGATGTATGGTGGGGCAAGGCCGAACCAATCTACGTAACTGCTTATCCACGGGCAAAAGGCAATAACAAAGATGCAGGCTGGCGTTTCCCTAAGGGACAGACTGAAGGGAAAGTGGGGGCGGTAACGGCCATCTATTTTAATAATATTAAGTGTGTCAGCGAGAATGGCATTTATGTGG
Source organism: uncultured Pedobacter sp. (assembly GCF_946479715.1). The sequence continues at coordinate 41,886 of NZ_CAMLHF010000005.1, forward strand.
GCGCTGAATCGCCTGATAAAGTATCAGGAGTCGTTTTTGATGGGGTTGATCTATTCATCAATAAAACCACCACATTACCAGGAGGGGTTTACGATCGTCGGCCGAGTAATATTGAGGGACTTTTGAAAGCCCGAACATCAGCTTTTTACCTCGATAAGGCAAGTCAGATTACCTTAAGAAATTGCGCGGTAACCTGGGGTAAAAACAGGCCTGACTATTTTGCGCATGTATTAGAAAGTAACGGGGTTGTCGAATTAAAAACGATTAACCTGGAAGGGGAATCTGCTTTCCCTGCTAAAATTGAGGCAATCAAGAAACAATGATAAATATAATCAGATAGTTTTTTTATTAGCTTTAAAGACAATACGTAGTTTAATTATGAGAAGTGTCCCTTTTATTTTCCGTTGCGGTTTGGGCAGTTTGTTGCTGTTTAGCCTTAGTTTATCTTTAAAAGCGCAAGATGTAGTACAATATGTACAGCCACTTGCTGGTACAGCCGCAAGCACAACCAGCGCAGCCCTAAAGCACGGTAGCGGAACCGAATTAAATGCCAATACCATTCCAGCTGTAGGCCTCCCTTTTGGGATGACTCAGTTCAGTCCGGAAACGCGTAAATCAGAAACCAAATGTCTTCCCCCATATCTTTATAAAGACAGTGTATTTACTGGTATTAGAGCTACACACTGGCTTAGTGGCTCCTGTACACAGGATTATGGCAGCTTTACAATTATGCCTATAATGGGGAATTTAAAGACCAAACCAGAAGAATATGGTGCGGCATTTTCTCATGAACAGGAAATAACCAGTCCAAATTATTATAAGGTCAGCTTACCTAAGTATCAATTGGACGTAGAGCTTACAGCGACACTTCGTTCATCGATGATGCAGTTTACAGCGCATCGTGCAGACAGCTTGTATTTATTGGTTATGCCCAACAGTGATCAGGGAAAAGGATTTGTAAAGATCGATAAAGAAAATGGAGTAGTGTGGGGCTATAACCCTGTTCATCGCATTTACCAGGGATGGGGGGAACCAGCCGGATTTAACGGTTTCTTCTATCTGAAAGTGGAAAAGGCAATAACCAGTCATGGAACGTTTAGTTCTAAAGGTGTATTTGCTATAGATTCTATTAGTAAGCAAAAAGATATTGGTGGCTATCTGGGATTTAAAGTAAATAAAGGAGAGGTACTAAGGGTTCGGGTAGGCACTTCTTTTAGTAGCCTGGAAGGAGCACGGAAAAACCTGGAGCAAGAGATCACTGGCTGGGACTTTTTAGCCCTCACCGCAAAGAATAAGCACGTTTGGCAACAGGCGCTCACCCAGGTGAAGGTAGAGACATCGGTACTTAAAGACAAGCGCATATTTTATACTGCATTTTACCACAGTATGCAACACCCACGTTTATTTAATGATGTGGATGGTACCTATCCCATGTTTTCAGGTAACTATCAGTTAGAAAAATTATCAAAAGGCAATTATTATGATGATTTTTCCATGTGGGACATTTACCGCGCTCAATTACCTTTATTTGAGTTATTGAAGCCAGATTTGATCAATGATGCGGTTCAGTCTATGATCCTGAAAGGAAGTCAGGGAGGTTGGTTGCCTATTTTTCCATGCTGGAACAGTTATACTGCAGCAATGATTGGTGATCACGGAACAGCTTTTATTGCCTCTGCTTACACAAAGGGAATCCGTAATTACGATGTGAATGAGGCCTATCGATTGATGCGACAAAATGCGTTTGACAGTCCATCGCGACCAGACTACATAAACGGCAAAGGAAGACGAGCTTTGGATACTTATTTGAAATATGGTTACATTCCAATGGAAGACAGTGTACCCGACGCTTTTCATAAAAAAGAACAGGTCAGCAGAACCTTGGAATACGCTTATGACGATTATGCTTTGGCTATGGTAGCAAAAGGATTGAATAAAACAGCTGATTATACCGCATTGATGAACAGGAGTCAAAATTATCGCAATGTTTTTGATGCAAAGGTGAACATGGTGCGGGGCAGATATATCGATAAAAGCTGGTATGAGCCTTTTAAAGGAAATGCTAAAGAGCCTTACATTACAGAAGGTACGCCACAACAGTATACTTTTTATGTACCACATGATGTGCAGGGACTGGCCGGATTGATGGGAGGCAGAACCAAGCTGGAGCAATCATTAGATACACTTTTTAATGGTGGAGAGTACTGGCATGGCAACGAACCAGGACACCAGATCCCTTTTTTATATAATTACACCGGTTCCCCATGGAAAACACAGCTTAGGGTAAAAGAAATTCTGGCCAATGAATATAGTGATGGTCCTGGTGGTTTGAGTGGTAATGATGATGCCGGACAAATGTCTGCATGGTATGTGTTTGCTGCTCTTGGGTTCTATCCGGTAGATCCCGTTTCGAACAATTATTTACTTACCACTCCTTTATTTGACCGCATTACGATAAGTCTCCCTAATGAAAAAAAACTGACCATTGTAACACACAAGCAATCTAAAAACTCAGCTTATATTTCAGCCGTAAAGTGGGATAAGAAAGCTTATACCAAGAGCTACCTCAGTCATGAAAGATTGAAAAATGGAGGCCTTATTGAAGTTACTTTAACAGATAAGCCTAATAAAAAGTGGGCTACAGGTTTGACTGATCAACCCTTGGTAAAGAAATAAATAATTGCATGATTTCGGCAACGATTGCATAAATTTTTATTGCTTACATTAGGTAAAAGGGCATTAAACTTCTTAATATCGTATTGAAATACGCCCTTTTAACCAAGTACACTCAATGAAAATAACATTAAAGAAGATCTTTTTGCCAATTATTTTTGTTTTAGTAACCTCTGTCGCTTCATTTGGGCAGAAAGTTGTTAAAACTGATCATGTCAAATTAAAACTAATTACAGACGGGCTTTCACATCCAACAGCAATGGCTGTTACTAAAAAAGAACCGAATTTGCTTTTTGTTTGTGAACAGGAGGGGCGTATACGTATTATAGAGAATGGAAAGCTAATTCAAACCCCTTTTCTTGACATCTCAAAGGAAGTAATAAAAAATGAAGGCTACGACGAACGTGGATTACTTGGTCTGGCATTTCATCCTAACTATGCCACCAATGGTAAATTCTATATATACTGCAGTGCTCCTTCAGAAAAAGGCAAAGGAACAGATCACCAGTCTGAGATAAGAGAATATACGGTATCTAAAGCCAACAGAAGGATTGCCGATAAGACAAAAATGCGTAAAGTACTGGTTGTTGATCAGCCAGAATCCAATCATAATGGTGGGTGTTTGCAGTTTGGGGCAGATGGATTTCTTTATATCTCTCTTGGTGACGGCGGTGGCCAGAATGATATGCATGGTGAATATGGGAATGCACAGAATTTAACCAACCTGCTTGGGAAAATTAGCCGGATTGATGTAAATAAGATCCCATACGGGATTCCTGCCGATAATCCATTTGTAAATACTGCTAATGTACGCCCTGAAATTTATGCTTATGGATTTAGAAACCCATGGCGTTTCAGCTTTGATCGTAAAACCAATGAGCTTTTTGCTGGTGAGGTAGGTCAGGATAAATATGAGGAAGTAGATCTGGTTAAAAAAGGGGGCAACTACGGGTGGCGTGCTTTTGAAGGTGTTCATTCCTACAGACCAGCAGATCCGCAGCCTAAACAACATATTTTGCCAATTGCTGAATATCCTCATACTGAAGGCATAAGTATTACAGGTGGATATGTTTACCGTGGTAAGGCAATTCCATCTTTAAATGGTAAATATATTTTTGGCGATTTCATGGGGCCGGTCTGGAACCTTTCCAAAGGTTCAAACAACAAATGGGTAAGAACAAAAATGTCAATTTCCAGAGATCCCGGATACTGGCATATCTACAGTTTTGGCGAAGACCTTAAAGGTGATATATATATGCTTACCGTTTTACTGGAAAGCGAAAAGGGTGTATTGTATAAAATGGTTCCATAATCTTTTAATTTGACAATCATGAAACGAATAATTTTCTTTGCCTTGTGCTTTGTTGGCTTATTCTCTGTTGGAGCTTTTGCACAGCAAACCAAGCTTGTTTATTTATCAGGAACTGATAAAGACCATACTGTTAAATGGGAATTCTTTTGTACCAAAGGAATGAATAGCGGTAAATGGACTGAAATACCTGTTCCATCTCAATGGGAGCTACAGGGATTTGGTGGTTATAATTATGGCCATGACAAGAAAAAATCGGATGAGCAGGGGCTGTACCGCTATCATTTTAAGGCAGACAAATCCTGGGCAGATAAAGAGATTCAGCTGGTTTTTGAAGGAGTGATGACTGATGCTGAAGTTAAAATTAACGGTCAACTGGCCGGAGCCATACACCAGGGTAGTTTTTACCGTTTTAATTACCATGTAAATAACCTGCTAAAATTTGATGCTGATAATGTGCTGGAAGTAACCGTAAGTAAACAAAGTGCTGATCCTACAGTAAATGATGCGGAAAGAGAAGGCGATTTCTGGGTATTTGGAGGTATTTTTCGCCCTGTTTACCTTAAGGTAATGCCTAAATCATTTATTAACCGTGTTGCAATTGATGCAAAAGCTGATGGAAATTTTGGAATAGACGTTTTTACTGGCAATATAAAGTCAGGCGATAAAGTATCAGTACAATTGAAAACATTAAAAGGAGCTTCATTCGGAACTCCCTTAACATATAGCATATCTAATCCTGCTGACTCTGTAAGGCTTACCGGTAAGTTTAGCAATCCTAGCCTCTGGAACCCTGAATTCCCAAATCTTTATACTGCTGATGTGAGCATAGTAAGAAATGGGGCCACTGTTCATGTACTAAATCAACGCTTTGGATTCAGAACAGTAGAGGTGAGGAAGTCGGACGGTATTTATGTAAACGGAACTAAGATTTTAATAAAAGGGGTAGATCGTCACAGTTTCTGGCCGGAAAGTGGCAGAACACTAAGTAGAAAGATTCATCTTCAAGACATTATGCTTATGAAAGATATGAATATGAACGGTGTTCGTATGTCCCATTATCCGCCTGATGCCGAATTCTTAGACCTTTGCGATTCTATAGGGTTATTTGTAATTGATGAACTAACCGGTTGGCAACAACATTATGGTACTCCGGTTGGGCGAAAGCTGGTTAAAGAATTGATTGTTCGTGATGTGAACCACCCAAGTGTTGTATTTTGGGCCAATGGAAATGAAGGAGGATTTAATTTCGATTTGGATAACGACTATGCATTTTATGATCCGCAAAAACGGGTAGTGATTCATCCCTGGAGTAATTTTAACAACATAGATACTAAACACTATCCTGAGTACAGTTACATCGAAAATGCCGCTAAAAAACAAGATATTCTGCTTCATACTGAAATGATCCATGGTCTTTATGACGGAGGGCATGGAGCAAGTCTGGACGACAACTGGAAGCTCATTCGTCAAAATCCGAGGCATGCAGGAGGCTTTTTGTGGGCACTAACCGACGAAGGTGTAGTCAGAAAAGATAAAAAAGACAGTCTGGATACCGATGGAAACCATGGGGCGGATGGTATTGTTGGTCCTCACCGCGAAAAAGAAGGGAGTTTCTATACCATCAAAGAGGTCTGGAGTCCGGTACAGCCAAAAAAACCGGATTTCACTTCGCAAAACATAGCTATTGAGCTAGAAAATAATTACTTGTATACCAATCTTTCTGATTGTAAGTTTAGCTGGCAATTGATTAAATATCCTTTGGCAACAGATAAAAAAAGTGGATTTACCCAAATTTCTTCGGGCAAATTATCAGTCGCATTGGCGCCAGTTAAAACAGATAGTTTTAAACTAAACCTTTCTTCTAATTGGAAAGATGCAGATGCATTGCGGTTTACCGCTACAAACAGTCAGGGACGAGAAATTTATACCTGGATCTGGCCTATTAAAACTACTGCTCAAATTGCACACAAGAATTTGATTTCTATAGTTAAACAAAAAAGTAAAATTACCGAATCAGAAAAAGACAATGCATATGTCGTGGTACAAAATGGTGTAACTTATACTTTTGATACGAAGACGGGTTATTTAAAAACTGTCGAAAATAGTAAAGGAGCAGTTTCCCTTAGTAATGGTCCTATATTGGCAGGTGTAAATCAGACACTTCAGAGCTTTAAACATACAAAAACGGCAGATGGTGGAATCATAGTAGAAAGTTCTTATGTCGGCGAATCAACGCTGAATGCCAAATGGTTATTTGCTGCAGGAAAGCCTGTAAGTCTGGAGTACGATTATACACAAACAGGAACCGCAAATTTTTATGGGATTACTTTTAACATCGATGAATCTAAAATAAAAGGGATGCGATGGTTGGGTGATGGACCTTACAGAACCTGGAAAAACAGATTAAAAGGAGTGAGTACAAGCGTTTGGGAAAAGAGTTACAATAATACCATAACCGGTGAGAATTTTATTTACCCGGAATTTAAGGGCTATCATGCTAATCTGTATTGGGCAGAAATACAAGCAGGGAATTCTTCATTTAAGGTATATACAGATAAATCAGATTTGTTTTTGCAGATGTTGAAACCGGACAAGCAACGTACTTCGTTTATACCACATGTAAACCCTCCGTTTCCAGAAGGAAACCTTGGATTTTTAAATGCAATAGCTCCTATTGGGAATAAATTCAAACAGGCAGATTCAATGGGACCTCAAAGTCAAAAAAACATAGCGGTGGGTTCAAAGGTATCAGGAAAGCTTTGGTTCGACTTCAATTAGGTCGTTTAGGTAAGTGTAGGAGTTTTTTAGTACATTCATCATGTTTTAGCTTACGTGCTTTATGTATAAACCTATAACTTTAAAAGATATCGCAATAGCACTGGACCTTTCACCTTCAACGGTTTCAAGGGCGCTAAGGGATACCTACGACATTAGTAAAAAGACCAAAAAACTGGTAAATGACTATGCTACGCTTGTAAATTATCAATCCAACCCAATGGCCGCTGGACTAAGGAGTAAAAAAAGTAAATCTATTGGCATAGTTGTTCCTGATTTAGCAAATAGTTTCTTTTCACAGGCAATATCAGGAATTGAATCAATAGCTGAAAAGGAAGGTTATCATACCATAATCTCGCAAACAAAAGATTCATATCATAAGGAAATCGAAGTGATTAACCATATGGCTAACCGCTATGTTGATGGCCTGATCATCACCATGTCTTCAGAAACAACTGAATATACACATCTACAGCAAATGCATAAAAGCGGTTTGCCTATTGTTTTCTTCGACAGAATTGTAGATGAAATAAATACTTATAAAGTAGTCTGCAATAATTTTGAAAGCTGCTATAAGGCCACCACGCAATTAATAGAAAATGGTAAAAGAAATATCGCTTTTTTAGCTAATGCCCCACAATTATCAATTACAAAAGAGCGGATAGGGGGATATAAAGCAGCAATGACAGATCAGCTTATTTCATGCGGCGATGAGATGACTAAGTTTTGCCCTTCAGGAGGCAGCGACTATGAAGAAGTTGAATTGGCAATAAAACAATTGATGGCATTAGACGAACGCCCCGATGCAATATTTGTGGCGGGAGACAGGCTAAGCATGGCTTGCCTAAGAGCTGTGAAAAATTTAGGGATTAAAAGCGATGAACTGTCAATCATAGGTTTTTCGAATGTAGATATTATTGATTTGCTTCAAACCCCAATTTCTCATATCAGACAACGAGCTTTTGAAATGGGGCAAATATCTATGACCATGCTTTTAAAAATAATTGAGGCTAAATATCCCATCAATGACTTTGATACCAAAGTCATTGATGCTGATATATTTTGGATGGAACATCTAAGCGTATGAAAAACAAACTTCAGTTAAAGTTCATGCTGATATTGGCATTGATGATTGGCATTGGTAAACAGACGATGGCTCAAACCGGCATCAGTCATATTTTAGCGCCAAAAGTTTTACCAGGAAAAGGACTTAAGCAATTCGATTTTTTTTATGCCGGTGAAGCCAAATCCCGCAATATGTATATTGTGCGTGGTGGTAAAATAACATGGTCTTATATAGATACACTGGGAAGAGGGGAAATTAGTGATGCAATATTAATGAAAAATGGAAATGTATTGTTTGCCCACCAATATGGCATTACTTTAATTAACTCCAATAAAAAAGTGCTTTGGAAGTATGATACACCAGAAGGATTTGAAACGCATACAGCTCAGCTCATTGGCAAAACACATGTTGTATTTGTTCAAAATGGTAATCCGGCTAAAGTTTTAGTCATGAATATCAACAGTAATAAGATTGAAAAAGAGTTTAAGCTACCTTTTAAAAGTGGTACTCACGGTCAAATCAGACATGCCAGATTAACAAAAGAAGGAACTATACTAGTTGCTCATATGGACTTGGGCAAGGTTTGTGAGTATAACATCAATGGCAAGGAACTTTTATCACTTGATGTTCCCAGTGTTTGGTCGGCCGTACAATTAAAAAACGGCAATATATTGGTCACCAGTAATAATCGATTTGTTCGGGAAATCACACGCAGCGGCACGATCGTTTGGGAGTACATTTTAGATGAAATACCCGATTATAAGGTTTCATCACCACAACTTGCAACACGTTTACCTAATGGCAATACACTTATAAATAACTGGTTTAACCAATGGGATAGTAAACTAGACCCTGAAAATGCACCGGTTCAGGCTATCGAAGTTACACCAGCTAAAAAAATTGTGTGGGCACTCCGCTCATGGGCAGCACCGGTAAATTTGGGTCCATCAACTACCATCCAGTTACTTAACGATATCGGTTCACTAGAAAAGTTTCATTTTGGTGAAATAAGATAAAGATGTTTTAAAAAAAAAAGCCCTCATTCGCATGATTGGGGGCTTTTTTTTCGTGTAAAATTATTTTCATTGAATTTAATTGCCATTCTAAGAGTATAGGATTGGATTCTTTGTGTCTTAATTGTATGGAGGAAAAGAAACCAAAAAAAGATGATTGTGAGGAAGAGGGGCCTTTATCCTTTAGAGTTGAAAAAGTTTCTCCACAAAAAATAAAGGAACACTGGCAAAAAATAGCGAACAGAATTAATGGAATACCCGATACCACTCCCGATGCTGGTATTCTGGAGAACAAAGATAATGACGATAGCTTAGTTTAGTTTGGTTACCCCGGGTTAAGATAGTGGTATGTTAACATGCGCTGTCTTTCTCGGGTTCCTTACGGCAAATAATAAGAATAAATAATAAACACCGATCAAAAATGATGTCTAATAAAGCTTCCTTTACAGATAAGAAATATCTGGTTACCCTTTTTTTTGTCACCTCTCTTTTTATGTTATGGGGCATCGCCATTACCATGGCCGATGTTTTAAATAAACATTTTCAGCATGTACTGAGCTTGAGCAGATCGCAATCGGCCTTTGTACAATTTGCCGTGTTTGGCGCCTATGCGGTGATGGGAATTCCTGCCGGCTTGTTTATGAAACGATATGGTTATAAAAACGGAGTATTACTTGGTTTATCACTTTTTGCAGCAGGTGCCTTTCTTTTTGTTCCTGCTGCTTATACTTCCTCATTTGCTTTTTTTGGTCTTGCCTTGTTTATCCTGGGTTGTGGCTTATCAACCCTCGAAACTGTAGCACACCCTTTTGTAGCTGCATTAGGAGACCAGCGCACAAGTGATCAAAGGATTAATTTTGCCCAATCTTTTAATGCAGTGGGCGCAATGCTGGGGCCATTGATCGGTTCTTATTTTTTACTAAGAAACAACACGCCGGGAAGCACAGACCTGACTTCAGTAAGGATCTTATATCTGGTAATAGGGGGAGTGATTGCATTGATTGCCATTTCTTTTGCAATGGTTAAGGTACCCGATACCACTGATCCCCATGCCGTGCTGGCAGATGAAGCAGCTGTGAATGTTGATGCTGCACCTGATAAAAAACTTTTTGAACACAGACACTTTGTATGGGCGGTGATTGCACAATTTTTCAATGTGGCGGCGCAGGCTGGAACCTGGGCATTTTTTATCAACTACGGACATGAAAAAATGGGATTCAGCGATGAAAAAGCCGGAAATTATATGGTCTTGTTTATGGGGTTAATGCTTCTAGGTCGCTTTATAGGCACCTTTTTAATGCGGGTAATTGCACCAAATAAGCTATTGGCGACTTTTGCCCTGGGGAATGTGTTAATGTGTATTATCGTAGCACAAGGATTGGGCTGGCCTTCTTATGTAGCCTTGCTGATGATCAATTTCTTTTTTAGCATCATGTTTCCTACTATTTTCAGTCTTGGAATCAAGAATCTAGGCCCGCGCACCCAGCAGGCTTCCTCATTCATTTCTATGGGAGTTGTGGGAGGGGCCTTTTTTCCATTCATTATGGGAAGAATGGCAGACCATTTTGGAGTGGCTCATGCGTATTATGCACCCATTGCCTGTTACCTGGTAATTTTCTTTTTCGGAGCTAGATTTTATAAAGTAAAACATTAATGAAACGAAAGATAGTAAGTGTGTTCTTGTTTGGCCTTTTTTTGGCTGGTATGGCAAGGGCACAGCAAAAAGGAAAAAATGAGATTTATGATTTCTCCACACTGGACCATCAAATTCAAACCTGGGTTGATAGTGGTTTTTATCAGGGTGCCTCCATACTGGTGGCCAAAAATAATCAGGTAATCCATCGAAAATATTATGGGTCTTACGATGCGGGCTCCGTAGCATATATCGCTTCAGCAGGAAAATGGCTGGCTGCCGCCACAATTGCAGCTGTGGTAGCAGAAGGGAAGCTTTCCTGGGAAGACAAGGTGAAAAAATGGATCCCTGAAATTAAGGATGTTAAAGGTGAAGCAACCCTCAGACAGTTGCTTTCACATACAGCAGGCTATCCAGATTATCAGCCTGAAGGCAGACCGGTAGATCACTATCAGCGTTTGGCGGAATCGGTATTGCATTTACAGGATTTGCCGGCAGATACTTTACCTGGTACAAAATTTAAGTATGGCGGGCTGGCTATGCAGGTAGCTGGAAGAATGGCAGAACTTGCAATCGGTAAAGACTGGGAACAAATTTTTCAGGAGAAGATTGCTCATCCACTGGAGATGATTGCTACTCATTTTACGCCGGTTGATACAACCCCTGGCCATAGTCCAATGCTTGGAGGTGGGGCACGAACCTGTTTACAGGATTACGCAAATTTCCTGAATATGATCAGCAATGATGGGGTATTTAAAGGTAAAAGGATTTTACCCAAATCAGTTATCAGAGAGATGCAGGCAGATCAGATAGGTACTGCAAAAATATCCCCTTTAGAATATGTTGAAAAGGCGAGAGGGAGCAGCAGAAAAGATATTTACGGACTGGGCGAATGGCGGGAAGAAGTTGCTGCGGATGGGAAAGCCATATTGCTCAGCAGCCCGAGCTGGGCCGGTGCATATCCATGGATTGATAAGAAAAATAATGTTTATGGCTTTTTCTTAGTAAGGGTAGCTCATCAGAAGAATGGTTTTAGTGCTTTTTACGCCAGTCCCATACTTCCTTTTTTGGTTAGGGAGATTCTGAATGAACGTGCGCAGCTTGTTACTTATGATGCGCCCAAAGGCATCCTGATGAATCCTGATTTTACGATTAAAGTTCGTGAAAAAGGAAAAGCTTGGCAAGCCGTTCCTGCCTATGCTGCCAAGATAGCTAATGTTGTGGATGCTAAAACCAATACATTGAATACTTCGTTCTGTTACTTTGATTTTTCCGGGGAGGTGGAAGTTTCTGTTACCTACAATAAAGGAACCATCGCTCAGGCAAAAATACGCCCGCTTTCTTACGGGATAAGTCCAAAAGTTACCGGGAAAACGATCGTTTTTTCTCTGACTGATCCCCGCAATCTTTCAATTGAAGTAAATGGTGATATATTTCACAATCTTCAATTGTTTGCCAACCCAATTGAAACTTTTCGTCCTGTTAAGGCGGATACCAATATCCTCTATTATGGGCCCGGAATACATTGGGCCGGCTTGGTTAAAGTGCCTTCTAATAAGACAGTTTATATAGCAGGAGGTGCAGTGGTTCATGGTCAGTTCCTGGTAAGTCATGTTGAACATGTCAAAATTAAAGGCAGAGGAATTTTAACCCAGCTTACTGATCTGATCACTACTCCTAAGAAAAGTAGTCCGAATCAACCCCAAAAAGGAAGTCGGGGGCGAAATGATGAATTAACGGTTGAGTTTTCAAATGATGTGGAAATAGACGGAATCGTTGTGATGCCTCATAAGTATAGTGTACTGGTAGGCCAGTCTATTGGGGTAACCATCAAAAACCTGAAATCTTTTAGTTCAGAAGGAAATGCAGATGGTATAGATATTTTTTGTAGCAGCAATGTGCTGGTAGATCGGGTATTTATGAGAAATTCCGATGATTGTATAGCGATTTACGGACATCGCTGGAACTACTATGGCGATACCAGAAACATCACAATACAAAACTCAACGCTTTGGGCTGATGTTGCCCATCCAATATTAATTGGCACTCATGGAGACACCAAAAATCCAAATGTGCTTGAAAACATGAAGTTTACCAATATAGATATTCTGGATCAGCATGAAAACCAGATTGATTATCAGGGATGTCTGGCATTAAACGCGGGTGACAGCAATGAGATCAGAAATATCCGCTTTGAAGATATCCGAATAGAGGACATTAGAAAGGGTCAACTCATCAATATGAGAGTAATGTTTAACGAAAAATACAATACCTCTGCCGGTAAAGGGATTGAAAATATCTACTTTAAGGACCTTTCCTATCAGGGAAACAAAGCTAACTTATCAATCATCAGTGGTTATGACGAGCGGATTAAAATTAAAAATGTAACCTTTGAAAACCTTAGGGTAAATGGTAAAGTGATTGCAGATGATATGCCTGGTAAACCCGAATTCTACCGGACAGGAGATATGGCTAATATCCTTGTTGGTGAGCATGTTGATGAAATTAAATTTATTCAACAGGGTAAATAACCGGCACATGATAAAACGTATAACCTTTCTCTTCTTTATTAGCATATCGGCCGGTGCACTTAAGGCTCAGCAGATCAAGATACCTCCTTTAACCCATACTGAACATCCAAGACTGCTCACCGATGCAAAAACGGGAAAAGCACGACTGGCCACATTGATTAGTCGTGAAGATTGGGCAAAAACTACATATGAGAAAATTACTGCTGAGGTCAGTCCTTACGTTGATCGGCATCAGCAAGACAGCACCTGGATGGTTTCCCGCCTACAGATGTACTGGGATACCCATTCAACAGATGTTTTTATAAAAAATGGTGCTTATGCCTATGCAACAGGAAAAGCGCCGGTCCCAACAGTACGGTTTACCGGTACCAGAGATGCTGCCAGTCAGTATATGCGGCCTAAACTAGAAGATATTAAACCCTACATGGATCAGGATGGCAAGGTCTACTTTCAAAGTAAGGGACCCGGACAGGCTTGGGAATGGGTAGATCAGTCTAAAACAGGCAGAAGTATTGAATCGATAAATATAGAAATCATCAATAAGGCAAGAGATGCAGCAATGATTTACTGGTATACCGGATCAGAAAAATATGGAAAGTTCGCTTATGATCTTTTCAATACCTATATGGCCGGAATGTATTACCGGAATGAACCAATTGACCTGAACAAAGGGCATGATCAAACTTTAGTAGGTTTGTCCTCATTTGAAGTAATTCATGAGGATATACTGGAACCTCTAACGGCATGCTATGATTTTTTGCATGGCTATATTCAAAAAAAACACGCCAAACAATTGCCTCTGTATGCAGAAACATTTAAGAAATGGGCAGATATTATTATTAAAAACGGTGTGCCTTTCAATAATTGGAACCTAATAGAGGCAAGGTTTGTTGCCTGCATCGCACTCGTACTTGAAAATGATCCGGTTTATCCCGATAAAAAAGGCTGTGGATACTACCTCGATCAAATATTGAATCAAACTCATACACGACAATGGGCGCTAACAGACATTTTAAAAAAAGGTTATGATCCTAAGACGGGAATATGGGCTGAATCTCCGGGTTATTCGGTAAATGTTTTGGCAGATTTTACGGGTTTTGTAAATTTTTTTGATAGAACCATGAAAATGGACCTTCTATCTGAAATGCCTGTGCTTAGCCAGGCAGTTTCTGCACAGCCGCAATACTTATTTCCCAATGGATCTATCGTTGGATTTGGAGACACACATTATGGTCCAATCCGAATGGAACCTATGGAAGATCTGATCAGGAATGCAAGGCTACATGGAAAAAAAGAGCAGGAACTTTATTATACCCGATTGTTAAAGACAATGCAGAATCTGGGACAAATGGAGATATCAGGAGTACCTAAATTGAGAACCGGTTTTATGTCTTTATTTAGCAACCCGCCTTTAACACTTAATAGATCTGTAGCAGCAGGTTTACCGGAGGATTATATGACTGCCACTTTTTGGGCACCTAATGTAGCCTGGATGGTACAGCGTAATGGTATTGACCCGCATAACGGATTGATGATATCACAAGCCGGCTCAGGTGGAAATCACGCTCATGCCAACGGAATAGCCATGGAATTGTATGGGAAAGGCTTGATACTTGCCCCTGAAGGTGGGATTGGAGGTAGTTACTTTCAATCCGACTATGCCGAATATTACTCCCAGTTCCCGGCACACAATACAGTAGTGGTAGATGGCATTTCTTCGTATCCTACTATGAAAAGTAATCATTTTCTTAAGCTACAGGGTGCTTACCCGGAACCGGGTATTAAGCAGGGATACTTTAAGGATGTTACTTATTCAAACTTGCTTTTTCTTGAACCAGAAACCAATTCTAACCAGAACAGGCTAATGAGTATTGTACGAACCAGTGACTCTAGCGGGTATTACGTAGATGTTTTCCGGTCGGCTAAAAAAAATGGAGGCGATAAGTATCATGATTATATCTATCATAATCTAGGGCAGCGACTTAGTATTACTGATGCCTTAAAAAAGCCATTGCCCTTAAAGGCTACTGATAAGCTGACCTTTGCCAATGAGGAGCTGATGGGTTATGATTATTGGTACGATAAGCAGTCTGTCGTTTCAGTAGGCGATTTCAATGGCAGGTTTGAGCTGGATATTCCGGGAAGGGCAAGAGTATATATGAACATGTGGATGAAGGGGTATCCGGATCGTGAGATTTTCAGCGTGAAAGCACCACCATCAAAATCCTGGAGAAAAGATCAGCTGATACCTGATAGTATTGCCAATCTGCCTTTGCCTACTGTTGTGGTACGCCAGAACGGAGCGGCATGGGAGCGTCCTTTTGTAGCTGTTTACGAGCCTGTCGAACGTAATACCGGAGGAGGTATTGCTAAGATCTCTTCATTTACAGGGGTCGGGAATGATCCTTCTTTTGCGGGAATCCAGGTTGAAAGTAAAAATGGAATGATCGATTATATTTTTGCAGGGGCAGCGGCCGAAAGCATTAAATATCAGGATATGCAGTTTAAGGGTACTTATGGAATGGCGAGAGCTAAAGCTGATGGACTAGTGTTTTTGTTTCTTACTGATGGGAATGAACTCTCAAAATCTGGATATGGTCTGTTCGCCGGTAAAACTGCCTCGGCAGTGTTGTCTTTTAAAGATAAACAGGCTTTTTTCAGCGCATCCACCGAAATCAATCTAACGCTTCCCGACGTTTACCTTAGTGATAAAGAAGTTTCAATAAGCTTTACCGTTGATGGAAAGCTGAAAAGAGTAATAGGCAATAGATTGGAAAGTAATGGAACAAAGGTTGTTTCTTTTGTGATGCCGGCTTTGAATCTTACCGAAATTGCTATTAAACAGTAATACCAATATCTTTAGGTTATGACAAAGAAACTATCCATAAGAGATATTGCGGCCGAACTAAACATATCCAAGACCACTGTATCTCTTATTTTAAATGGTAAGGCAAAGGAAAACAGGATCAGCGATGTGCTGATCGAGCGGGTGGTAAATCATGTAGAGAAAAGGGATTACAAACCTAACCAGCTTGCAAAGAGCCTTAGCACGGGTAAAACCATGATTATTGGCCTCATGGTCGAAAAAATTTCTGATTATTTCTTTGCGCAGGTAGCCTATCATATAGAAGAGCTGGCCTATCAGAATGGCTATAAGATCATTTATTGCAGTACAGATAATGATGCTCACAAAACCAGAGAACTAATTAATCTTTTTCGTGAGAGACATGTAGACGGATATATCATTACACCTCCGGCAGGCATTGAGCAGGATATCCAGGCATTGATTGATGATGGTTTACCTGTGGTGCTTTTTGACAGATATTTCGAAGATGTAAATAGCAGTTATGTGATTCTTGATAATTATAAGGCAAGCTTCGATGCGGTAATGTACCTGATTGAAAGCGGCCATGAAAATATTGTCTTCGTTGAACTTGATTCTAATCAGAGCCAAATGCTTGATCGCAGAAAAGGTTACCTGGATGCCTTGGCAGTGAAAGGTTTAAATCCGGCAATCCTGAAAGTGCCATTCGCCAGCACAATGGATCAAAAGGCCGCGATGCTGGTCAATTTTATTAGGAATAACCATCAGCCACAGGCTATTTTCTTTGCCACAAATTACCTGGCCTTTAGCGGAGTAAAAGCCCTTAATCAGTTAAATCTTAATATCCCGGGTGATGTGGCCATTGTTGCTTTTGATGATCATCAGGTCTTTGATATTTACGCTCCAACCATAACGGCAGTGGCACAGCCAATTTCAGAACTTGCAAGTCAATCCATTCGCATATTGCTGGATATGCTGGATCCTAAAAAAAATGCTCAGTTTCCCCAAAAGATGATTGTCCAATCAGAATTCATCGTTCGTAATTCCACTAAAAAATAGCAAAGTGTTGTGATTAGAGAGATGTTTTGGTTTTACATGAGTATAAATCAGATACTTATGTGTCTTACTTGTGATAAGAAACCAAATATCAACCCTAATCAAAACCAAAATGAGAAAAAAACGAGTGAGTTTAATTTGTTGTATGCTATTCCTCCTTTGTGTGGGAGCCTGCACAAAAGACATTAAGTCGGAGGCCCCATCCGCTGAGCAAAATCTGCTTAAAACATCTGCAGAAACTGTCACCCCAAGCCTTTTGGCTATCAACCATGTAGGAGGGATTCTCCATACGGAAGCAGATTTTGAAAGAATGAGAGTTAAGGTAAATGCAGGAACACAACCCTGGAAAGGCAGTTGGGATAAACTATTGCTCAGTCCACACTCTTCCTCTTCATGGACTTCACGTGCTACCGCAATTGTTATTCGTGGGGGGACTGGCGACAATGTTGCCCTTCTGTATAACGATGTTGCTGCAGCGTACCAGAACGCTTTAATTTGGAAAATCACTGGAAATGCAGCTAATGGAAACAAAGCAAGGGATATTCTTAACCATTGGTCCAGTACCATAACCACAATTAATGGTAATGCCGATCGTTTCCTTGCAGCGGGAATATTTGGCTACCAGATTGCCAATGCCGGGGAGATGATGCGCGACTATTCAGGCTTCAATGTTACAGATTTTAAAAACATGCTGCTGAATGTTTTTTATCCCAGAAACAATGACTTTCTTTTGAATCACAATACGGCATGTATCACAAATTACTGGGCAAACTGGGATTTATGCAGCATGGCTTCTGTACTGGCTATTGGAGTTTTTTGCGATGATCAGGCCAAGATCGATCAGGCGGTTAATTACTTTAAGACGGGTGCAGGCAACGGATCGATTCTAAAAGCAGTTCCTTTTTTGCATCCTGGCGGATTGGGTCAATGGCAGGAAAGTGGCAGAGATCAGGGGCATGCATTACTGGGCGTTGGTTTAATGGGCTCAATTTGTGAAATTGCATGGAACCAGGGAATAGATCTGTACGGTTACAGCAGTAACCGGTATATGCAGGGAGCAGAGTATGTGGCCAGTTACAATAACGGAAATACTGTTCCGTTTACAACTTATAACTGGGGTAACGGTACAACCTGCGCACCGATGTCGCATACTGTAATTTCTGATGCCGGAAGAAATGAGATCAGGCCCATTTATGAAATGATATATAATCATTATGCAAATAGAATGGGGCTTTCAGTTCCAAATAGTGCAGCACGCGCTGCGGCGCACAGACCAGAGGGAGGCCCGGGAGGGCATGCAACTACCTTTGATCAACCAGGTTACGGCTCCCTTACTTATTACAGAGATGCCTCTTCCAAACCTATAGCAAATGGCACTTTTAGATTGAAGAATCGTGCCACTGGAAAAATGCTGGATAATGCAGGGGCTACTACTGATGGCGCTGTTATAAAACAATATGGAGCAGGAACTAGTAACAACCAGAAATGGGTAGTAACCTATAGCAATGGCTATTACAAATTAAGTTGTGTCACCGGAGGTAAATATCTTGACAGCGGAGGAAATACAGCAAATGGTAGCAACGTATTGCAGTGGGGTAATGGAAGCAGTCCAAACCAGCAATGGATTATTGTAGATCTGGGAACTGGAAACCCTGATACTTCGAAGGAGATTGTCTGTTTTGTACACGAAGTGCAT
>NZ_CAMLHF010000006.1 GCF_946479715.1 uncultured Pedobacter sp.
AGCAAACTCAAATGCGATATTAAGTATGTTATCTGGAGTTTCTAGTTTAAGTGGCGCCTGAATTTCAGCTATTCTCGCTACCCTTTTTTGCTCTTCCAGATCAGGATTGATAGTCTCTATGTTTTGTGGTGTATCTGTTGCCAGATAATAAACTGCAAAGGTTACGGATTTACCAGGTTGCAAAACGCTGTTCCCTTCTCCTATTGTACCCATTATTACCGAATGAGATTGCACTTTACTTTTTGAAGGATCAGTTCTTACTTCCCGCTTTAAATACTCCATTGAAATAGTTTGTTCTTTATCTGATTTATTAGTAAAAACAAACTTCTCAATAGCCATTGGCCTATCTACAGAAGGAAAAAGGCTTCTTTCTATTTCTGTTAAAACAGGCATACCTGTTTCGGCAGAAACCTTCATAATTCCTTTATGATTTATCTTTTTAATACTATAACCTAATGTGCCGGATTTACCGCTTTTCTCAATCGAAAAATCTAACAACCTGTTGTTTATATAAAACCTTGGCAATTCATTATCCTGAAAAGAGTAAGAGATATGTGTTCTCGTTCCATCAGGCAACATTCTAAAAGTTGGGAAGACAACTGTTCTGCTAATTTTCGCTTTTCTATTGCTATCTAAACCATACTCAACCCACAATGCGATCTTTTCTCCTGCCATCTCAATATGATCTGTATGGGGTAATTCATTTTTAATAACCCAGCTAATACTGCCATCTTCCTGAATACCCCAACGATCTGTCTGTTTAGGTAATACACGCTGTTGAGCATAACTAAACGATTGAATGATACCCATACAAGCTGTGAGCACCACGGTATGAACAAGATTTCCCTTCATGGTTCTTTATTTTTCTTAATCCTATCATAATTTATTCATTCTGGATTTCAAGTGCAATTTGAGTAATACTTTGAGCTAATCTATTGCCACTATTAGCTAAGTAATCAACCGTATTAGCATATTCAGATGTGCACAGTTTTTCATCTTAAAAAATGTTTATCTTTCGGTGCACCTCATATACATACTCATTTCGCTGACGAACACTTGTCTGAAAATTGGCAAGGATTTATGGAAGGTGCACTGGAAACCGGAAAAGAAGCAGCGGATAAAATATAATAAGAACAAATAATATACAAAATGAGATTAAAGAACTTTGGTTTTAGTTTGATGATACTATTCAGCTTCATATCTATTTCAAATGCACAACAGGATAAGGTAGCTACACTTGATAACTTTTTTAATCATGAAACAAAAAAGAACAAAGATGGAAATGAGGTCAGGTTTCATTACACATGGGAGGACCAAACACTAAATGGCTATTCCATACTCGGAGATATTTTTAAAAAGAATGGATTTCAGATCAAAAATCTTGATGGCGGACCAACCCTTGAATCCTTAAAGGGCACTGACGTATTCATTATAGTAGATCCAGACAACACTAAGGAAAACCCTAACCCAAATTACATCAACAAAGATCATATTGAAGCAATTACCAAATGGGTAAAAGCCGGGGGAGTATTGGTATTATTAGCCAACGACAGTGCCAATACTAACCTTACACAGCTAAATATCCTCGCACAAAATTTCGGCATTAACTTTTCCAATAAAAGCCGAAACATGGTAAAAGGAAAAAACTATGAAACAGGAACAATAAATATTCCCTCAGGAAACGAGGTGTTTACGGCCTCTAAAAAATTCTATATAAAGGAACTTTCAATTCTTCAATTGAATCCACCTGCACAGCCCTTAATAACAGAGCAGAACGACGTTATCATGGCTACTGCAAGATACGGCAAGGGGACTGTTTTTGCCCTTGGCGACCCATGGATCTATAACGAATATGTTGATGGAACCCGCATTCCCTCAACATACGAAAACTACAATGGTGCAGTTGAATTGGTAAAATGGCTTAGTTCAAGAATACCTCATCAATAAATATCCATGCTGGTTCGCCTTTACCCGGATGCCATTGAGGGAGTTTTTTAAAGTTTTTGCCTACAATTTTTAAACAAGAGATACTGAGCGGTTCAAATTTTGCATCTAACTTTACAAGGGCATTCCCTTCATCTTTAAGCGGCATTTGGTTTTTTATAGTCTTCAATAAACGAAGGCTTTTCTTATCCGCCCCTCCCCATATTTCAACTTCCTGAGGAAGTAAAATATAGGCAGAAACTTGTCTCATTACATTAAGTGTAACTGATTTCAAAGATATCGGCTGTTTAAAGAACATGATGGTTTCCATATTATTCTCTCTAAAACCAATCCATTTTCCCGTATTAAAATTGTTATCACCAAGCTGATTATCTATCAACACCTTTGTTCCATTAGACTTATATTTCTCATTCGGTGGTAATAAAAAGGCTATGCTATCAGGCTTGTAATTACTTTGATAAAAGTTATTACTGATTACATCGCTGCTGTACCAGCCAACTTTATATGCTTTTGCTTTTAAAATTGTAGTCTCTTTAATTATTATCTCCTTGTTGTACAATGGAGATTTAAGGCTATCAGGCTCTGAACCATCGGTAGTATACCTGATTTGCACACCATTTACAGGGTGCTTTACCTGAAGGGACAACGAATTTTTAAAAATAGAAACATCTGTACTTAAGCGAGGCTGATTCAATTTAACAGGGCTCTTTCCATCATCTTTAAATCCTCCTATTACGACCAAACCTTTGCCCATCTTTTGTAATTGAGCAATTTCATTTACACTTAATCCAGTATTCCACAGGGTTAATTCTTTCAGGTTTTTCATACCACCAAGTTGTTTAACCGAATTAAAACTAACTTTAGTTCCTGATAGCGATAATGCTTTTAAGAAGTTCAGCGATTTTAAATACTTGAGTCCATCACCTTTAACATCTGTAAAATTTAAGTTTAGTCTACGCAGGTTTGCGAACTCCCCTATCGTCTTTAATTCCTCATCTTTAACAGGTAAGTTATTTAGATTTAACGATACAATCTGCTTTTTAACAGGCGCTAATTCCTTTATAGTTTCTGGCTTGTAAATGCTTCTATTGTATACGTTTACTTCCAATGCAGGTGAGATCTTGTCAAGAGGGTAAATTACACGATAATTGTTATTTAATTTCTGAACTGTTGCTTCCTCGGCAGCTGAAAAATCATAGATCTCTTCTGCAGACGCTACAGGGCCTAGCAAATTAGCTGCAAGTACTCTTAACGAATCATTTGCCGGCAGATCTAAAACTTTCTTCTTTAAATCAGCATTACCCTTAATCCATAAAGCTAAAATAGTGGTTTCTTCTGTTGTCAACTGAGATTTACTCTTAGGCGGCATATGCTTTTTATCGTCAACAGGAAGGTGTATTCTTTCCAGCAACAAGCTTATTTCTGGTTTTCCAGGCACAAATAATTTACCGTTCTTTCCTCCTTTAAGCATCGACTTAGCGTCAGTCAGAATTAAGCTGCCTTTTGCTTTTTCTAAATTATGGCAACTCAAACACTTCTCATTAAATATGGGCATGATCACGTCATCAAAAACAACGGCTTTATCTACAGGAACCCTTTCTTTTTCTGGCATTACGGCTGCCAGAACAAAATTATCTCCGTGAGTTAATGTAGCTCCATAATGACCGGTAAGAATTAAACATAAAATAGTAATAACCGCTCCAATTTTAGCTACAGGTGCCTTATACCACAAAGAATTTCTGGACCAATAGATAATTGAAGAGATAAAAACAATACTTACTCCTGTCCACTTGTGCCATTGCAAAGTACTGCCACTATAGCCTTCTTCTTTAGATAAAAACAATCCCATAACCACAGTTACGGCAGACAATAAAACTCCGGTTAACAATAAACCAGTGGTAAAATTCTGATATAGTTTTTCTCCTGTATACGACTCTTTAAAACGAAAGAATTCCAGCAACATGGCGAGCATTAACAGTACAATTGGAAAATGCAATACCATTGGATGCAACCGCCCCAATGGCTGCAACCAATATGGCACAACAATCTTGTCGCCAAATACCAATAAGAAGACAATAAAAATATTTAACGCAAATAATGCATTTTCAGTAAAACCCTTAAGCGTAATTCTCATAGAAACTTATGCACGGGTAAATTTATATGGATAAACTTTTCCAGAGGCCCACTGTGCTACGTAAAGATTTTCGTCATCATCTACACATACATCATGCGGATTCAGAAAGATTTTCTCTGCCTGAGACATAGGCTGTAAAACACCATCTTTATAAGTTGGTTCAGTACCTCCAATATTAGAT
The DNA here is from genome assembly GCF_946479715.1 of uncultured Pedobacter sp. The sequence continues at coordinate 4,260 of NZ_CAMLHF010000006.1, forward strand.
ACTACTTTATTGTTCTTATCCAGAATAGTAACAAAGCCACTATTTTCCTTATTCAGATCTGGCGAACGCAATACCGCAGCATATAAATAATCATTTTTAATTACAGGTCTGCAAACACAAGCTCCAGGAAGTGCAATTACCTCCTTTAAATTTCCAGCCATATCAAAACGTTTAAAGCAATTACGGGTACGGTCTGTCACCAACAAAGTTGCTTCACCCTGTCTTTTATCGATACAAACCCCATGCGCATTATCCAGATTTTTTGTTTCAGTTCCTCTTCCACCAAAATGACTCAATAACTTACCTTCAGCATTATAATGCATAACATACTGTAAGCCGTAACCATCTGCGATAAAGAAATCGCCATTATCTGCAACAGCTACCTCAGTAGGCACAAATTCTTCTTTCTTTTTATACACTCCGGTTTCCATCGGACAATCAAGTGTCATCAATATCTTTCCATCCAAAGTAGTTTTATACACCTGATGCCTGTTGGTATCTGTGATAAAAAGAAATTCTTTACTACCTTCTCTGTTAAGTGTTAATCCATGTGCTCCAGGGAATTCATGACCCCAGGAATCTAATAATTTGCCCGATTTATTATAGATCAGTACATTATTTTTGGTCTCATTTGTCAATAAAATAATCCGGCCTTTTTTATCCTGTACCATTTCATGACAATCATTTACCGGATTCTTGGCAGGGTTCAATTGTCCCCATTTAGCATCCATAGTATAACGCATATTGTTGTGACCGTACACAGGTTCTTTTGATTTTGCTAATGTATCTTTCATAATAAAAAATCCGGCAGAAACTGCGGTTGTATGTTTTAAAAATTCTCTTCTTTTCATAAAATATTATTTATACTATTATGTCATTAATTACTTTGCCGGCTACATCTGTTAATCTGTAACGACGCCCCAAATGTTTAAATGTGAGTTTCTCATGGTTTAGTCCAAGCTGATGGAGCACTGTTGCATGAAAATCGTTAACGTGTACAGGGTTTTTTATAATGTTATACCCAAATTCATCCGATTCGCCATACACTCCCGGTTTAATTCCACCACCTGCCATCCAGATACTGAAGCAACGCGGATGGTGATCTCGGCCATAATTATCTTTGGTCATTGCACCCTGACTGTAATTGGTTCGTCCAAATTCACCTCCCCAAATTACCAATGTCTCATCAAGCAATCCTCTTTGTTTCAAATCAGTGATTAAAGCTGCTGATGCCTGATCAACATCTTTAGCCTGACCGGCCATTTCGTTAGGCAAATTACCATGCTGATCCCATCCTTGATGATACAACTGCACAAAACGCACACCGTTTTCACTTAACTTACGCGCTAGTAAACAATTGGCAGCGAAAGTTCCCGGCACTAAACAATCCGGCCCATAAAGTTTTATAATATCGTCTGGCTCTTTAGAAATATCTGTTACCTCAGGAACAGCAGTTTGCATTCTATATGCCATCTCATATTGCTGTACTTTGGCATTGATCTCCGGATCATTAAATTCCTGATACGACATTTCATTCATCTCGGCCAGTTTATCCAGCATTTTTCTGCGCTCAAATCTGTTCAATCCTTCAGGATCTTTTAAATAAAGTACCGGATCCTCACCACTGCTAAATTGAACACCCTGGTGTGTTGAATCCAGGAATCCATTAGTCCATAGTTTTGAGTATACCCCCTGCCCATTACCCTTACCACGCGACAGCAGTACCGTAAACGCTGGCAGATTTTTGTTTTCACTACCTAAACCATAGCTAAGCCATGCACCCATGCTTGGTCTGTTCCCTTGTTGCGCACCGGTTTGAAAGAAGGTTAATGCCGGATCATGATTTATTGCTTCGGTAAACATAGATCTGATGATACAAATATCATCTACAACCTTTGCAGTATGAGGGAACAAGTCACTAATCCATGCTCTTGACTCACCATATTGCTTAAAATCATAATACGAGCCTACCAAAGGGAAAGAAGATTGATTGGCCGTCATACCTGTAAGACGTTGGCCAGCCCTAATGGATGCCGGAAGCTCCTGCCCCATCATTTCTCGAAGCTTAGGTTTATAATCAAAAGATTCCAGTTGCGACGGAGCACCATTCTGAAACAGATAAATTACTCTTTTGGCTTTAGGAGCAAAATCAGGAATACCTGGAGGCAGACCGGCTTCTTCCATTGCTCCTGTAAATAAATCTGGAATTAATAACGATCCCAGTGCAACACTACCTAGTCCCAAACTTAATTTTGAAAGGAAGCGGCGTCTGTTAAAATTAAGCCCATGCTCCAAAATATTCTTTTCCATAAATCAGGATTTTGTAATGGTTTCTTCTAAATTATATATTGCGGCTATTACTCCCATCATTGCAGCCAATTCAGTTTTATTAGCTTTTGCAGAAATTGGATACTCTCCCACTGCCAGAACTTTATCGGCATTTGATTTTTGCTTAAATACCTTCAGCTGATCTGCATAATATGATGCCAGTAGTTTTATTTCTTTATCCTTCGGTTTTCGGCATACAATCTTTCTAAATGCTTTGCTGATTTTCGATTCAGCTGTTCCATTCTCCTGTAATAACCTATCTGCCAAAACACGCGAAGCTTCAAGTACAGTTGGATCATTCATCATGACCAATGCCTGTAGTGGAGTATTGGTATTTAACCTTTTCACCTCACACTGATCTCGATTACTGGCATCAAAAATCCCCATGGTAGGCGGTGGTACTGTTCTTTTAATAAAAGTATACATACCTCTACGATATAAACTCTCATTATGATCTTGCTTATAATTCGCCAGTATTCCACGACCAGACGTAGCAGCTTCCCAAAGCCCTGCTGGCTGATAGGGCTTAACACTTGGGCCTCCTATGGTATTCACCAACAAACCACTGCTTGAAAGTACCACATCACGAACCAACTCTGCAGGAATACGGTAACGCGGTGCCCTTGCTAAAAGGATGTTATCCGGGTCTGTTTTTAGTTTTTCAGGCGAGACTACAGCCGATTGCCTGTAAGTAGCAGATAATGTAATTTGTTTCACCAAACGCTTGATATTCCAACCATGGTTCATGAAATCAACCGCAAGCCAGTCCAGCAATTCCGGATGAGAAGGCAGTTCTCCCTGCATACCAAAATCTCCGGAGGTTTTAACAATACCGCGACCAAAAAACTCTTGCCATACCTGATTTACAAATACCCTTGAAGTAAGCGGGTTTTTCTTATCAAACAACCATTGGGTTAGTCCCAATCTGTTTTTTGGATATTTCTCGTCGAATGAAAGCAATGACTTTGGCGTTCCTGCCTTTACTTCTTCTCCATGCGCATCATAAACACCCCTGTTCAGCACATAAGTTTTACGAACAGTGTCCTGATCACCCATCACAGAAACGATTAACTTACCTGTATCCTGCTTATTTATAAATTTCATGATGTCCTTTACATCAGCATTACTGATTTCCATAAGTGGCTTTTTAGCATAAGTCTCCGGTCCACCAATAACCGATTCAAGACCTACCTCCTTTACATTATTAAAAAAGGCAAATACCTGATAATATTCTTTTTGCGAGAAAGGATCGTATTTATGATCGTGACAATGAGCGCATTCAAGGGTAACACCTATAATAGCTTTGCCAAAAGTATTGGTACGATCAGTAACATATTCAACGCGATATTCTTCATCAATAACCCCGCCCTCTTCAGTGATTTTATGATTTCTGTTAAAGCCTGTAGCTAAAAGCTGTTCTTTAGATGCATTGGGCATTAAATCTCCGGCAAGCTGCCAGCTCACAAACTTGTTGTAAGGCATATTTTCATTAAAAGCATGAATTACCCAATCTCTCCATGGCCATTGAGTACGGTAACCATCATCCTGATAACCATGAGAATCAGCATACCTGGCAACATCTAACCAGTGCAAAGCCATTCTTTCTCCGTAAGCAGGGCTCGCCAATAAAGCATCAACCGCTTTTTCGTAAGCATTACTACTTGAATCAGCTAAAAATTTATCCATCATCTCAATAGATGGTGGCAAACCGGTGATATCCAGACTAACACGTTTCAATAATCTTTCCTTATCGGCTTCAGGATTAGGTGCTATTCCTTTATGTTCAAGTTTATCCAGTACAAAGTAATCTATTTCATTTTTAGTCCATTTAGCATCCTTAATCTTAGGCATTTGTGGTGCTTTTGGAGGAGTAAAGGCCCAGTGCTTTTCGTATTTAGCACCTTGTTTAATCCATTTCTCTATTATAGAAATCTCATGAGCTGTTAATTTAAGGTTCGAATCCTTTGGAGGCATCATGTACGCCGAATCCTTAGATGCAATTCTTAAAAATACTTCAGAGGCATTCGGTTTAAAAGGAACAAGAGCATGTGCCGATGGGTTTTCCTTTAATGCCTTATAAGCCTCCTCTGCAATATCCAGTCTTAAATCCGCTTCCCGTTTATTAGCATCGGGGCCATGGCAAATAAAACATTTGTCTGAAAGAATTGGTCTGACATTAAAATTGTAGCTAATGGTATCTGGCAGCTGTTCCTCGGCAACCTGAACAGTAGAAGGACTGTTACATGCCTGAATAACATATACAATAGCAAACAACGTCAGCATTAAATAAAAAAGCCTACGGTACATACGATATCTATTTGGTTTCAATTGTACAGACAAACTTTCATTTATCCGATTCTATAAATTTAAGATAAATACTTTAAATACCAATTATTATTTTTCTTAAAAAACAGAAAATGAAATTTTTAATGCTTAAATTGTTATAGCATATGTGACACTAAACACGACAAAAAATGAATGCAGAATTTAACGATGTAGCACTAATAAAAAATTCAAAAAAAAATAGATTTGAGCTTAACACCGATGATTATGTGACTTTTATAGATTACAAGGAGCATGGAAAAAAGATATGGTTGATCCATACTGAAGCACCAGAAGAACTCAAAGGAAAAGGAACTGCAACTGCGATAGTAGAGAAAACATTAGCTTATCTTGAAGACAACAATTATAAACTCATCCCCTTATGTCCATTTGTAGTAACATACTTAAAAAGACATACTGAATGGAACAGAATTTTAGATGAAAGTGTAACTCCTTTTTAGCGCTATATTTTATTCATACCCATTTTTCAACACCAACACGGCACCTGGTTTGGCTGTCAACTCCAAAAATCCATTTTCAGTGGCTTTTACTTTAAAACCTGCATTTGAAGCAACAAAATGAGTTTTAAACGGCAGTTTTAATTTAGTTATGCCTCCTTTTTCTGAAACTATCTTAACTTCATCTACCTGTCCGTCAGCTTTTTTTGCACTTACAAGAAACGCACCTTCTGTACGCAAATTTTCAAATGAAGCGTCTTTCCATTCCGTCGGAACAGCAGGCATAATTTCAATGAACCCTGCATAACTCTGTAATAGCATTTCTTGCAAGCCTGCTGCAAATGCGAAATTGCCTTCAAGAGTAAATGGTCTGTATTGAAATTTCGATAGTCCCGATTTCGTTTGATTTCCATTTAAATGGAAGCTATTTATAGAGCAAAAAGCCCTGGCAAATATCTGTAGATCTTTTGCCGCACCCGCTCCATCTTTTGCTCTTGCTTTAATATTTGCAAGCCAGGAGTAAGAATATCCACACCAATAATCGGGGCCTATCTTATCCAATAGCTGTATCGTATTCTTTATAATAGATTGAGCTTTCGGTCCGTCTTCCCATTTTATTAGTCCCAATGGATGGATAGCCATCATATGAGAAAAATGTCTGTGCGATTCTTTATAATCCAAACCTGGTGCAAATCTGAGCTCATCCTTATCTGTTATAGAGAAATCATCAAACTCATTTAACAATTTATTCCATCGCGCCGCTTCGGTTTTCAATCCTAATTCAATAGCAAGTTCCTCCGCAGCTTTAAAAGTAAATTTCATTAAAGCAAGATCATAGTTTGTATTTTCCAAAAACCAGGCACTAAGATCGTTGTCGTTTATCTCCGGACTCGAACTAATTTTCAATTTCCTGTGTCCGTTTCCGTCTTTAATCGTTATGTTTTCAAGAAACAGGGCCGCTCCTTTGATCCATGGATAGGCTTTATTTTTGAGAAAAACCTTGTCCATACTGTAGCGCCATTGCAGGTAATAATGCTGCCCAAGCCATGAAGAAACTGTCGGCGATAAAGAATACTGAATCCATCCTCCCATTTCCGTACCATCCAGGGTCGTTACTCCAGGTACAGCAATACCGTCCGCACCAAAATAAAGCTTAGTATAGCGCTTATAGTTTACCTTATTTTGCTCCAAATGATTAATATAACCCATTGCTTCATCAAGATGATTACCACTATAAGCAGGCCAATAGCTAAGCTGAGTATTTAAATCATGATGATAATCACCTTTCCATGGCGGTATCCTTCCGTTATCGGCAGTCCACACTGCTTGCAATGAAATTGGAGGTGCATCTGCTCTTGCTACAGAGCCGAACTTATATTGTTCTAAATACCATTGTTTCTCAATCAAGGTATCGGGTACATGAATTGCCGACTTACTCCAGAAGTTATTCCACCATCCTACATGCGCTGTAAACTCTTTCGTAAAACTAGTGGAGATGGCATTTTGAGTAACAACTGCAGCTTTTTTATTAGCAATCTTATTCGGATACTGAGATGAAATACTCCAAACCCCTTCAACAGTTTTACTGTCAATTCTTTTCCATCTAACATTGATATCGTAACTAAACCCACCCCAGCCTTCCTGATGATAAGTTATGCTATTTCCATTTTGCTGAATTGTCCCCTGTTTATATCCCAATCTCGATAGGTCATCGCCGCCTACCGGATCACCAGAAACTTTAACCTCTCCCTGATATTTTGGTGCAATCAAATGTGGTTTAAAATCATTGCTTACATTTTCAAATCTAAACCAGCCCAAAGGTTTTACCGCATCAACAAAAGTTTTCAGTATAATGCCATTTGCCCAGCGCACTTCACAAACTGCATTCTTTAAAGATAAATGAACATCTTCGGCCTGCCCCCAACCCTTGGTTTCAAATTCAAGAGCGCCCCCGGGTATTTTCGAAGGTGCAGGTTCCCTATCATAAGGCGCATCAAAATAGTCTTGTACAGGCTTATAATCCTTTTTATTTACCTGATCTATTACCCATTTATAACTAAACTCTTTCCGATGCAACCCCTTCATTGGCCGCATATCCCAAACATCTACCCTGTCCAAAGAGAACCTTAACCGTTCTCCTTTTTGCCAAATCAGGGCACCTAAAGTTCCATTACCCAAGGGGATAGCTTCATCCCATTGGGATGCCAGCTTATTGAAACGCAGATCGTGTTTCGGAGACTGCGCTATTGCAGTAATCGATGTAAAAATAAAGAGGAATAATGTAATTGTTCTGTTCATAAGATTTCCTAACCTGGTTTAAAAATAGGATATTTTATTCTAAGTTTTGCATATCCTCCTCTACATTATCCTCTTCTCTGGTTTCTATAAATTCTGTCGCATGTTTGGTACGTATAACCGGTAACACAGGCGGTGTACCACCCAATCCAATCCCAAAGCAAGCTAATATTATCAACACAATGAGTCCAAAAAGACGCATTGTTTTCTTAAAGCGTTTCATAAAAAAAATTATAGGAAAAAGCCTTTCGGCCAATAAACCTCTCGTAAAAAAAACAATAAATAGTCTTAGAAAATTAAACTACGCCGGGAGGCTTGTTTTTGGAGATGCCGGATAAAAAAGAAATCTCACAGCACATAGAGTGCCCAATAGAAAATTAATAAATAAAACTAGAAATGCGTTAGCATTGAATTGAATATGAGCAATGCTATTTTTAAGTATCAGGAGATTCCTGAAAACATATTTTAATGAAGAAATTTTGGAATTAATCCAATTGATCTTACCAACAAAACTCTTGTAGAATATTTTATGGCCATTTGTTCCGCGCTGATCAACGATCCTTTGTTCAGTTGGATACCCTGCTAAATTAACGGAAGAAATAACATTGGCTGTGCCGGATAATGCAAATAAGTTTAAGAACATGAAAAGTCCAACTACCCAATGGAGTAGCAGCTCTTTATAATTCACAGACTTAATTTTCATCATATCAGATCAAAGATACTCAATTTTAAAAACTTAACGCAGGTGTTAATTCTTCGCAATGAAAGCCCTTATCTTTTAAGATATAATTAACCATAGGTGCACAAGGAACAGAGCTTACCACACTTAGTATTCTATCAATTCCCTCGGTCCTGAATGACCAATTATTCTCTCCAAATATGATATCCATTATAGGTCTGATAGAAATCAACTCATATTTATCTTTTACCGAAGTTTTAAAACTAATTGTGTTCATCGCTTTATGATCTATCTAATGAATAACTTACCATAAAGATGAGGGTTATTACTAAATCATACCAGTTCTATCCGGCTAAAGCAGACAAAAAACTCGACGAGTGGCCATAAAACATCGGTGAAAATTTCCAAACAGTAATGTGATTATTCAATTTGCACCCAGGTATAACTCTCTGGCTTAAGCGTACAGGTATACAATACCTCGTAGTCTCTGTTTAACGTATACTTTTTAGCCAGGCCCTCCTTCTCTTTCAAAGTGGCAGTACTTGTTAAACCTGTATAATATAATGGAACCTTTATGGTACGGGTGATTTCCTTTTTCGATGGATTGTACAGCATCATTAAACCTTTTGTTTTCAAGCTAGGGTTTATATGTAATATTCCATCCCAATCTCTCCCATCAGCTCTTCTCAAATGGATAATTTCAGAGTTCAATATATCTCTGTATTTCTTATACCAATCAATCACCTTAATTACAGTTTGCTTGGTAGCATCCGTATCATATAAGCGCGGGCCCCGATAACAAGCTTGTACACCTGCTCCATAATACTGCATCATTAACTGTTCATAATCTTTTAGATGGTCGTTTAAAGGTTCAAGAACGGCTTCGGCGCCTCCTCCCTGATAAACTGTTAAAGGAACAAACCCCCAACTCATAGACGAAGTTTTTTCCCATGTCCCATCAAATATATTCTGGCGGTTAAGGATCATCTGATTTGCTCTTGGTAATGAAAAATTCACCTCCCTGTATCCTATCGCTATTTTGTGGGTTCCATCCAGAAAATACCAGTCGGGCGCATTTATATATACTCCCTTTTCATTTAATGAACGATATAAATCTTTCTGAATTTCCATTTGCTTCCATTGCGAATCCTCCAGGCCTTTATGTCCGGGGTGCGTTGTTGAAGCACATACATCTCCCGGATACGGCCCATCATTTTCCCAAATATCAAAGCCGGTATGAGCATAAAAATTCTTTATCTTATCGCGGTAACCCAGCCCCCATTTACTACCAAAACATGGCGCATTGCCAAAGAAAGCTCCGCCTGGTTTACCCGTTTTAGGGTTTATTACGTCATCTTCATCACTTATTTTTCTGGAGCTAAACAACGAATAACTCCCAATAAATACTTTTTTGCTATGCGCATAGTCTGCAAGTCCCTTCCATTTTTCAATATTAGCAGCAGAGGTGTCTTCCATATTACAATGACTTCCGAAACTTAATATTAATGCTTCGTAACCGGTTGCAGCACATTGATCTATTGCTGTACGCACTTGTTCATCATTTTTGCTAACCAAATGCATAAAAATTGGATTAGCAGTAGTCCATGGTGCTATTGCATTGTACATTTTACGTATAGCCAAACCTCTTCTCTCTCTATCATAACTATCCATCAATAATTCAAGTGTACGTACAGAATTAAAAACATCGCCTTTCCTCAGTTCAATACCAGGAGCTTTATCAGGGTATACTTCTAGTAAGCAAGGTGTTTGATAATCGTAGTTAACCTGTGAGGTATAAGTCGAATCAACCTTCCAATGTGTGGTTTGATCGCTTAGATCATATCGCATTGCGTTATTAAAGGCATAGTTTGTTTCCAGGTAAATACCTTGTGGTTTAGCCATTTTTTCTGGGGATCCAACTACAGCGCTTTGCTCTTCAACCATCCCCAAAACTTCGCTAACTACACGATCAATCTTAAATACTTTATCGGCTTGATTTTGAACTGTCAACGATTTTACTATTAAAGGCAAACCATCATACAATTCGTAGTTTACACTTACCGTTAAGCCTTTTAGCTCATCTGCTCCTGCCTTATAAAGAAAAGATACCATCTTACCTGTAGGCTGCTGATTATTGCTTGCCCAAAATTTACTTTTCCATTTAATATATGGCGAAATTGGTTTTATATCGAAAGAAACAAATTGGAAAGCATTCTTATCAGTCGTAAAACCGTCGAGCCATTCAGGCAAAAGGTAAGCATTTTCCTTTTGCCCCTTTAACCCCCCAACTTCATAGTCCTTTCCGTTAATGGTTAAACGGGCTTCTGCTTTCACAGACCTCAGTAACTGTCTGCCATTTATCAAATTAACATAATCGATACAGGCCACATTAGGTGTTATCCTAAAGACCCTTTTGGTCAACCCATTTTCAAGAATTACTTCCTTATCTGACTTGTAAATAGCAGCTTTATATGATGCCGAATTTAATAACCAATCTGGTTTCGATGTATCCTTAACAGATTGATTGCTTTGCGCATTTACATTACTTAATTGACCTGCTAAGATCAGTGATATGCAAGCTAAAGCATACCTCAAATTCAGAATATTCAATCGTTTCATGCTATTTTGCTTGTTTTACAGGTTTAGGAAAATAGTCCGTAGAACTTTTACGTTTGTTGTTAAAAAACAGTGCATAACGGATTACCTCTCCTTTTTTTAACACTACTGGTTGTTTATAAACAGACGATTGCTCATTAACATCTGATCCGTCAGTCGTATACCTGATGGTACTTGCCTTTGTAGGATCACTAAGCGTTACTTTAACCGTGCTATCCTTGCTCACAACTGTTTCAATTACAGCCACCGGAATTCTAAACTGAATTCCCTGTTTATCATATCGTTGATATTGAGTGCTCAACCTGCCTTTGAAATCCTCAAAATTCTTCAACGCTTTTGGTGTCCAGTCAATTTCTGCCAATGCCGCAATACGAGGATAAACCATATATTCAAAATAATCTTCTGTTCCAATAAACTCAGTCCACAAATTCCCTTGTGCACCTAAAATGTGCTTTGCTTCAGTTTCGTTTAACGCTGGGTGTACTGGTTCAAAGGCGTAAACACTATCAATTGGCACCCAATAACCGATAGCCATAGGTTCGATTTTAGGATCAGCCTGATAGCCGTCAATATACAAATGTGAGTATGGCGACATGATTACATCATGACCACTTTTAGCAGCCTTCAAACCACTTTCAACGCCCAGCCAAGAATGTACCGTAGCATTATCAGCAAGGCCTCCCTGCATAATTTCTTCCCATCCAATTATCTTTTTCCCTTTACTATTGATGAATTTTTCCATTCGCTGTATAAACCAGCTTTGTAATGCAGCTTCATCTTTCAAACCCTCCTTTTTTATACGTGCCTGACATTTAGGGCAAGTATGCCATGCATCATGAGGAGCTTCATCTCCACCTATATGAATATATTGAGATGGAAACAATGGCATCACTTCATTTAAAACATCTTCCAAAAATGTAAATACAGTATCATTACCTGCGCAGTAAAGATCTTTAGAAACTCCCCATACTTTTCTCACTTCAAATGGTTTTCCGTTCTCAAAACTAACATCTCCACAAGCCAGATAAGGATAGGCTGTTATGGCCGCTACCGAGTGACCCGGCATTTCTATTTCAGGAATCACTTCAACAAATCTCGATGTTGCATATGCTACAACTTCCTTAATCTGTTCCTGAGTATAATAGCCGCCATATTTAATGCTATCAACATCTTTCTTTCTGTTTGGACCAATCTGTGTCCCATTTCTGTAAGCTGCAATTTCCTGCAGTTTCGGATATTTTTTTATTTCTATTCTCCAACCCTGATCTTCTGTTAAATGCCAATGAAACTTGTTTAATTTATGTTTAGCTAACTGATCTATAAATTTCTTTATATACTCAACAGAAAACATATGGCGACAATTGTCCATGAGCATTCCCCTCCAGCTAAAACGGGGTTCATCCTCTATATAAACACAAGGCAGCTTTTTAGCTCCATTAACTGGCACCAGTTGTAATAATGTTTGTATGCCATAAAAAAGGCCATTTTCGGTTCCTGCTTTTATAGCAACGCCATTTGCAGTTACCTCCAGCACATACCCCTCTTTTGACGTAACTTTTGAATCAATATTAAGGCTAATTGTTTTTGCTTTTCTCTGCATCCACATGCCAGTACGCAGCTCAGGTTTAATTCCCGCTGTTTCTTCTATTGAAGATTGGGCAAAAATTGCCAGGTCTTTTAAATTAGCTGAAGGATAACTGATGTATACATTTTTGTCTAGCGTAAGACTTCCTTTTCGCTCTTCCAACTTCGCCGGTAAAGGTATTATAGAAATTTTGGATTGCGCAGACAATTTGAGGGTGCAAATCATCAACAGAGCTATTGATAACAGTCGGTTCATGTGTGAGTGTTTGGTCATTTAAAATAAAACAGTTATTGTTTAGTCTTGTAAACTAATGCTAGTTAACTGTTTTATTTTAAAATATCAATCACATAAGTTGCGCAAACCTTTGCGTAATTTACTAAAACTCTATTCTGTAATTTATAGTTGGTATAATACCTCCCCATTTAGAAGGTTCTATGATACGTTTACTAGAATTGTAATGCATCCCAACTGTATTTTCCTTGTTTAATAGGTTCTGAATATCCATAATCAACAGATGGCTAACTCTTTTACTGTTGATACGGTAACTGGCAGAAAAATCTACACGCACATACGGATCAGCTGTTAGTGTATTAACCTTATTTTGATCTATAACCTCTTCATCTAACCTGAAAGATTCTTCAACCAAGATCGGAGAATACTTTCTGCCTCCGGCATAGATCAACTTGGCGTTTAGTCCGAAAATATTGTTTTTTCTTTTTCCTGAAATCCATTCCTTACCGGCCAAAAGATTCCCTACATACCGTGTATTAAATGAGGTATTAAATTCTTTGTTGCTTAAAGCCTTAAATTTGGAATCGAACAATGAAGAAGTAACAATAAAATAATAGCCCTTACTTAACGATTTTTCAAGTGAAAGTTCAACGCCATAGTTTTTACCGATACCTTTATTCACGAGAGAGCGATATGATGAAGAAGAAATTGCAGAATTATCTGAAACATTCAGTAGTGAAAAATTCACCTCCGGATCAATAGAAACCGGCACATCATACAGGTGCTGATAATATACCTCAGTTTTAAATTTCAGGTTTCCACCAAACAACTTTTCATAACCTAGTACAGCCTGTGCAGATTTTGTGGGACTAAGCTTTTTAGCAGCATCCGAAGGATTTAATACAGTTTGGTCAGCACTCCTCGCAAAATAATAAGAGAGTGGTTCCAGGCGGCTGTATAAACCGGCACCGAACGATAATTGTTGCTCTCCTGCAAGCTGTAGGTTTAACCCAATTCGAGGTTCTATACTCCAACTCTCACTCAGATTAAAATAATTAGCATGCAGACCGGTATTTAGGGTCAGCTGACTATTCAATTCCGTTTTATACTGTACAAAACCATCGTAACTGCTGGCACTTCCTGTTTGATTAATAAGTTCCTTCAATGCCTTTAACTCGGTGTTGTAATGCTGCCCGTATAGATTATAGCTTAAAAAGCTCGCATTAACACCTACACGGACTACATTGGCCTCATTAATTTTATAGTTCATTGTGCCTGCATAGCGTATAGAACTATTGGTATATCTGCTTTTATCCTGCAAGCTCGCTTGATAATCTTTGTTCAGTGTATCAATATTATTGGAACTGCGATTACCTGAGTAAGAGATGATGTTGTTAAAATAAAGTTTATTACTGGCTATATAAAGGTGTTTCAGGCCTACGCTACCCGCATCATAACCATACTTCATATCATACCCATCTTTTCTTTCTTCCCATTTGGTATAATCCCTGTCTGCATCTTTATTAAGGTTACTCAAACCTCCTATTCCAAACAATGAAAATGTTCCGGCTTTTTCTGTAGGCACAACAAAATTAAACGACAGATCCTGATATTTTGGAACACCCTCATCAGACACCTTAATACCTGCCTTTTCCAGTAAACTTAAAGAAGAATACCGGTAACTGATCAGGTAAGAAGCATCGCTTCCTTTTTTAAAAGGACCTTCTAAAGTAATACCTGCTCCCAGTATACCAATATTAAAAGCATATTCACGTTTATCTGTATTTCCTTTTCTGAATTTTAAATCGAACACACCCGATAATGCATTACTATATTCAGCAGCCAGGCCTCCGGTATAAAAATCAGACGTGCTTAATACAGTAGTATTGATCATACTAATTGCACCCCCTGAAGCCCCTTCACTTCCAAAGTGATTGGGATTAATAATCTCGATACCTTCCAATCGCCATTGCAGGCTTTTTGGAGAATTACCTCTTACAATAATGTCATTGTTATCACCACCGGCTACAACACCAGCAAAGCTTTGCGCCATCCTTCCCGGATCAAAAAAAGCTCCGGCATAACGATTTGTTTCTTCGGGAGAAAAAGAGCGCCCACTTGTCATTGCCATCTGGTTCAATGGTTTTTTACCGGAACTGGCGTTTACCACAACTTCACTTAGGTTATTGGCCTGCGCCTCCATTTCTAAATTAAGGATGGGTTCTTTACCGCTCGTAACCAAAAGTTCAGATAATACAATTTGCTGATGTCCTGTTAATGTGGCCTGTAGTACCTGACGACCTAAGGGAACGCCAGTTAAGCGAAATACACCGTTTTCATTGGTACTTACGCTTTTAACTGTTAAGCTGGATGAGAGTTTAATGGTAACTCCGGCTAGCGGAAGTCTGCTGCCTTTGTCTACTACCGTTCCTTTAATAGTCTGCGTAATTGTTGAAGTTTTGCGATTTAAAGAGTCTTGATTCTGGGCTTGTACATAAATGCTTTGCAACATCAAAGCAATAAGAAACACAGGGAGGAATTTTAGAGTCATAATGGATTTGTTTTATCCTATGACACTCCTCTTTTACTTTACCCCTACGCGAAAAAAAATTAAAGTGTTAGCGGTTTCCTATCTGGTACGAAAAACTTTATCCCAGATATCAGATGTCACGCCATATTTTGTTGTAGAGTCATCATAATGGTGCAACATGTGCTGTTGCTTAAGTTTTTTCCAGAAAGCGTTCTTGAATTGAGCATGATGCAACATATAATGCGTCATGTCGTAGCATAAGTAACCAAAAATAAATCCGGCAAAAAAACCTTCAAGCATAGCCGGGGCAAGCAACCATTTAAAAAGAAAGAAAAATGCCAATGCCAGCGGTATACTTGCAGAAGGTGGCATCACCAATCGTTGTGCGTCGTTTGGATAATCATGATGAACACCATGAAAAATAAAGTGAATTCTTTTACCCCATTCAGACTTTGGATAAAAATGAAAAACAAAGCGATGAAGCACGTATTCAGTTAAAGTCCAGATAAATAATCCCAACAGAAAATATCCAAGAAAACCTAAGATTCCATTTGTACTGAATGATTCCCAGCAGAAATACCCTACAACCGGAACATACACAATAAGCGGCACAAAATACGGGACTTTAGATAAACCCTCAAAAAGTGGGTTTTTAAACATTCTAATAGATTCTCTAGAATTAGATACAAAATTCTTCTTCATCACAACTAATTTTTGATGGTTTTCAAACGAGAGTTCTAAATTACGGCTTTTCTTACATTTCCCATTACCTAAAACAAGTAATTTACCAAATTTTGATACTTCTTAATATCTGAATTTCATGGCTACATAAGGATACCAGCCTTCATTTGAATGCCCCATTACAAAACGAAACACGGTTAATGATGCCGGAGCAAAATATAAACCGGCACCGTATCCCTGATGCCAAACATCAGACTTTTCTCCTTTTCTCCATACCCTCCCCACATCATGAAAACCCAATAGGCCAAATTGCCCAGGCAGTATATAGTTCATAAAGTTTGCCACTTTTACCCGCAATTCTAAATTATTATATAGGCTATGTTGGCCACCAAATCTAAATTCTCTGTACCCAAGCAAATTACCCTGTCCGCCCAGAAAACTGGATTGATAAAATGCCTGTTTACCCACCGTCACACCCCCACCAATTCTATCCGTTAAAACAAACCGGCTTCCTTTATCTATCTTTTGATAAACTGAGAACGATGCACTCAGCTGTGCCATAGAATTCGACTCGCCATTTATCCCTTTATAAACCTGTAATTTACTTTCTAAAAAAGTGCCCGAAGTAGGCAAAATATCACTGTTACGATTGTTGTTTATAAAATTTGCAACTACTCCTGCATACAACTTGTCTTTTGTTATGCTTGTACTATCTGGCGAATGCAACTCTGAAGTATTATTAATGAAGCGACCCTCATTATCATCTTTACTATACCGGTAATACTGCAGTGACGGTCCTATGCTAAAGGTAGATTTTGACATCCTCCATCTTATAGATGGGTCTATCTGAAACAAACTAAATCTTGCGCGATAATATCTTACAAAATCTCCAGTTTTATTAAAAGTGGTTTCATTACCTAAACCGTAAAAGTTTTGCGAATTCTCGGGGGCAAAAGCATCCGCTTGTAATACAATGTCTGCATTACCTAAAACTTTAAACATCTCCCCTCTATAATTGAATCTAAATCCGGATGTTGCAAAAGAGTGCAAAAATGAGAACGAATGCGTACTTCCATAAGGTAGTTTTCTAAAACCAGGTTGGGTAATTTTATATGATAAACCAAGCAACACCCTGTCATCAATATTGTAACTGGCATTTAAAAGAAGCATCTTTCTTTTATAAAGGTCTGTGTACACAAAGTGGGTGTTAGAAGTGTCGTTATCCAACCTCTTAAGAAACTTGTTTGTATTCCCCGTAAAAGCCATGTTGTCATCTTTACCGTAAACCCGGATTTTGCGAAGCGAATTTTCTACATGAAGTGTTTTTTTACCCTCAACACTAATTATCCTTAGTTTAATAGCTGAGGTTTTATTGTTTAGTATCAGGCTATCATTGCCATCTTTCACGTATAACCTAATTTCCCTGGTTACTTTTGGATTAAAAGTTCTATTAAAAATAACATCCTTTATGTGCCCCTCTTTAGATATTTTACGGATATTTACGTTTAAGGCCTTATCAGGAGCGTCTGTTATATTGATTAACTCATTCTTATTACTAGCCTGTATATCAACTATACTATTTATGAAGTGATAGTACTTACTCATCAATTCAGGAAGGTTCTTTCTCCTCTCTTTAAGCTGGGCCAGTATTCTATCATGGCGAAGAGAATATCCGGGTTCAGGTAGTTTTTTAAGCGCCTTTTCAAACACCTCGTCGGTTAAAGAAGCACAAAAATCCTTTATTACCTCATTCCACTCCTTTTCATCTATCCCGGAAAACCATCTTCCATAAATTGCTCTTCCTTCCCAAAAGAACCAGTTAATATCAGGCAGGCTTCTTTCGTATCCCTGTATCATTGGCAACAGCCATGATGATTGCGCATATCTTGGCACGAGACCTTCCGACAAATAAAAGACCTGATCTCTGTCTCTCGGAATGGGAAGATATTTCATAGTTCCATCAGCATTCTTCTCAGGCTTCCATCTCCATTGATCTTCATGTCTATCCCAATCTCCCAACAAGGCATCCAATGCTTTTGCTCTTAATAATGCCCGTCCATCATAAATGTTATCATTATCATCTGTTAACTTGCGCATCATTTTCTCCGAATTATCAGTATCACCTACTGGTTCTCTTTCCTCCAGTAAACAAAGTGTATTCTGGAATACCTTTGCAAATTCACCTAATCCGCTATCTGGCAATACCCAACCAATCATCGGATCGCTGTGTGGCACATTTACAGCATCTGCAATATCAGGAACTGCCAAGGCCGAGAATGGGTTCTGGGCCGACATATTATCTTTTACTACCGTACCTGCAAACGTTTTTCTGAATACTTCCGGCAACAATATTTCCGGAAACTTCTCTACACTTCTAAGCACCCACTCCTTACCCTGTTTATCTACCAATCTTAAAGAATGCGATTGGTTGCCTCCACCCCTTTTGACAGGTGTTAACCCACCTTTAATTTCCGATATTCTAATAATGGGAACTTTCGTACTCATTGCATACTCCTTGCGGTAATTTTCTCCAAACAAAAAGCGATGAAACTTACTTACACTATCGTACTTAGGGTAAATTTTAATACTTATGGAGTCTTGCGCACTTGACACCAAGCTAGCCGACAATAAAACAACGGAGAGGATGAATCTAATCATACTTAAATATCTAAATATAAAGCTACGCATTTCTTAATCTATGGTAAGATTTAAAATAAAAGTTCCCCCTAAATTTGTAATGTTATTTAAGAATTAAGTAATTAAACCATTAAAATAGGTAGCCATGAACAACAGAATTTTAGGCCTGCACCACATTACTGCAATTGCAGGAAACGCAAAAAAGAACTATGATTTTTATACCCGCATACTAGGTTTACGGTTGATTAAAAAAACAGTAAACTTTGATGACCCACATACTTATCACTTTTATTACGGTGATGAACAAGGAACACCAGGAAGTATTTTGACATTTTTTCCATGGGAAGGAATTATGACGGGTCGACGTGGCTCAAGACAGGTAACCGAAATTGGGTACAGTGTTCCGGCCGGGAGTTTAGAATTTTGGCAAAACAGGTTTGAAGAAAACAATGTAATCTACAATAAACCTGCTGAAAAATTCGGGGAACGGTATCTGACTTTCCTTGATCCTGATGGATTAAAATTTGAACTGACTGAGGTTAAAACTCCTGATGCAAGGGTGCAATGGACCACGCCTGAAATAAGTAAAGAAAATGCTACCCATGGCTTTCATCATGTAACTATAACAACCAATAAAATGGACGGCACTGCTAAAGTTTTAACAGACATTTTTGGATATAAATTGGAAAAAACTGAAGTGAACCGCTCACGTTTTGTTACAGATGCGGTAACCTACGCAGCCATTGTTGACCTTGTAGAGGCCCCTGGTGAAGCTGTTGGTCATATTGCAAGCGGATCTGTGCACCATGTTGCCTTCAGAGTTAAAGATGAGGTTACTTTAATGTACTTTAGAGATAAGGTTGTGGCAATGGGCTTGAACATTACAGAAAAAATTGACCGTAATTATTTCTATTCTTTATACTTCCGCGAACCAGGTGGTGTACTTTTTGAAATTGCTACCGATAATCCAGGTTTTACCGTTGATGAATCTTTAGAAGAACTAGGGTCAAATCTTAAACTTCCTGCTCAATACGAAAGTATGAGAACAGAAATTGAAGGCATTTTACCTAAAATAAACTAACATGTACACGCACAATAAAAATATCATAACCGCAGGGGCTCCTGTTGCTGAAGCTAAAAGAGCTATTGTTTTCTTGCATGGCCGTGGATCTACAGCTGAGGATATCATTTCCTTAAACACTCATTTAAAGGTGGATGATGCTGCTTTGTTTGCTCCACAAGCTACCAATAACAGTTGGTATCCATATAGCTTTATTGCTCCTGTTGAACAAAACCAACCGGCGTTAGATTCTGCACTTACCGTGATCAAAGAACTTGTTGGCGAAATTATCTCATCAGGAATTCCTCAGGATAAAATTTATTTTGTTGGATTCTCACAGGGTGCATGTTTAACCCTTGAATATATTACACGGAATGCTGCCAGATATGGTGGCGCAGTTGCTTTTACCGGTGGATTAATTGGCAAAGAGGTAAACATGAGGAACTATAAAGGCGATTTTCAACAAACGCCAATATTGATAACAACAGGTGATCCTGATCCTCATGTTCCCGTAAGGAGAGTTGAAGTGAGCGAGGGTATCATTAAAAAAATGAATGCAAAAATTTCTATGAAAATTTATGCAGGCAGAGTTCACACAATTAGTCAGAAAGAAATCGAATTGGCCAGACAACTCATCTTTGATGAAGTCTGATCAGAACTTGCTTAAGAAAATCAACATGGCACAAACAATATTACATACCGCTGCAACGCGTACACTTGCAGATCATGGCTGGCTTAAAAGCTATCAGACTTTTAGCTTTGGCATGCAGTATAATCCTGAAAGAATCCAATTTGGCGCCTTAAGAGTACTTAACGACGACTGGGTCAATGGCGGAAAAGGATTTGGAGAACATCCTCATGATAACATGGAGATTATTTCCATTCCCCTTGAGGGAGCCTTACAACACGAGGACAGTCTTGAAAACGTAGCAGTTATTGAAGCCGGAGAAATTCAGGTAATGAGTGCCGGCACCGGGATTTACCATAAGGAGTTTAATAAAAACAGAAATGAACCGGTAAAATTTCTTCAGATCTGGTTGTTTCCAAATCAACGTAATGTAACGCCAAGGTATCATCAGGAAAGATATGATACTTTGATGAAACCGAATCAGCTCACCCAAATCTTATCTCCAGATAAAGATGATCAGGGTGTTTGGATCTATCAGGATGCCTGGTTTAATATTGGTAAATTTGATAAAGGGAGCAAAACAGATTACCGTTTTAAAAACAAAGACAACGGCTTATATGTATTTGTAATTAAGGGTGATGTAAAAATTAACGATCAAATCTTGAATGAGCGTGATGGATTTGGCATCTGGGAAACTGAACATATAACCATTGAAGCAATGAACGATATGGAAGTCCTTTTAATGGAGGTTCCAATGAATTATTAATTATGGAAAAGACCGAGGTTTTGGTGGTTTGTACCCATCAGGAAATTCTAAATACAGTTGTGAGGCTGGTAAATTCAAATACTGAAATGACTGCAATAGGTGCAAATACACTGGAGCAAGCAATTACAACATTTAGATCGGCAAACTTTGATCTTGTTTTGGTGGGGGCAGGATTAGAAAAGGCTGAAGAAACTGAATTAGAGAATGTGATCAGAAAAGTAAATCGCAAAATCCCTATTGTATTTCATTACGGTGGCGGAAGCGGCTTGTTGTTTACTGAAATCTATGAGGCCTTAAAATAAAAAGAGCCGTTACTATATGTAACAGCTCTTTATTTGATTTGTGTATTTTATTTATCCAATTGGTAAAGTTTTATAGATCTGAGTCTGAAATACTGATCGGAATCTATAAATGTTGCTACGAAACCTACAGTAACAGGAGACTGAGTAGGTACAGTAAATGCTGTAGTGAAATTTCTTGGCGCTCCGGAATCCGGATTTCCACTTGATTTTGTATAGCCCAAAACAATAGGGTTATTTTCGACCTTATCCACGTCTGGTATTTCCCCTCCTTTAGCAATAACAGTGTAAAACAAATTCTTCCACTGGTAGCCTACAAAATCCAATGTATAATAATATTGACCAGCAGGAAGTGGATTTAACGTTGTCTGCTGAATCTTTCCGTTAATGATATCAGGTTCACCACCCCATGATTCCATAGACATGCTATTACCATCCCACTCATCCCAACCACCCATATTTCCTTCACGTTGCAATACTGCATCATTTACTCGCCAATCCGCTACAATACCCCATCTACTTCCAACCCTGGCCGATGGAATAAATTTAGGGCCAACATTAAGTAAATAATTTAAAGTGATATCTTTTACTGTTCCATTACTTGTTACCAACTTAGAAACAGTAAACACAGATCCTTTTTCGGTAGTTACCTTTAGCTTAGCAGTATATAAATTACCGGCTCCATATTCTTTAATTGGAGCAGCGTCGGTTGAGCCACTCGACCCATCACCAAAATCCCAAGAGAAGTCTTTAACGGTCACTTTCGAAGACTTAACACTAAATTTTACTTTATTACTACCCTGACTTGCAGCAACAAAATTTACAGCACTGTCTGGAATAATTTTTATAAGGACTACTTTCTTGGCCGTAGACCCATCCTCAGCTATTGCTGTTAAGTTGACTTCAAAGGTACCTGAAGTAGCAAATATATGGCTTGGTGTAGTTTCATATGAAACACTATCATCACCAAAGCGCCATTCTAGCTTTTTAAACTCCTTAGAGTTATTCTTAAAGTCAAAGGTAAATGGATCATCTCCTGGAACAACCTCAAAGTCCACAAATGGTCTTTTCTGTTCTACAGGCTCTGCTTCAATGTCCTTAGTTTTGGAACAGGAAGCAAAAATAACTATGCTTAATAGCAAAATAAAAAGTTTGTTCATACTATTTAAAGTTTGGTATATTTTTTAAACCACAGCGATGATAATATCTTAACAATCGCTGTGTTAATTAGTTCGTTATAATGTATTTACAAAATTATTATTTTTTTCTGGTAAAGATCCATCCCCTTACGTCATAAGCCCCTACATTCATGAAGAATTTCATAATATGTCTTCCTTTTGTAAGTTGGACTGTTGTTCTGTTTGGTTGTTGATCTCCATATTGCCCCGGTGTTTTGCCTGCAGCTAAAGTTCCTGTAATGTCTACTCCATCAAAGTATACTGTATACCTTCCATTATCTCCTGGTGCACCGATTAGAGAGTTCAACTCATACTCTCCAGTTTCTTCCACATTAACAGTATAGGTTAACCATTCACCATCAGAAGTCCAACCTACGACACTACGTGGAGTATAGTCACCCACATCAACATTATCATTTGGTCGGTAATCACCAACGCCATCTTTACCACCTGTATCATGGAATGCAACTCCCTCACCGCCAAAATCATACTGTGCAGCAGGAATCATATCAGAAACGGCACCAATGGCCCCCTTGATAAGGAACGGAGTTCCATTATAAGGCCTAAAATGATCCGGATCAATAACTACCACAATGCTTTTTTTCGTTTCATCGAGTTGGAATTTAGAAGGATTTCTAAGTAATAGCCCAATTGCTACTTTTTTATTGGTGTTCTTCAA
The DNA here is from genome assembly GCF_946479715.1 of uncultured Pedobacter sp. Next base: position 27,232 of record NZ_CAMLHF010000006.1, read on the forward strand.
AAATTCTGAAATCCTGGCATTAAGTTCAAGTTTTGCACTATTCTCATTAGAAAGGAACTTAACTTTTGAATTAGTAAATGAGTAGCTGTTTGAACTTAATACAACTGTATTTTTAAGGGTTCCATTATTTATGAGTGTAGTTACTAATGCATCACTAGGTGTCACATCTACTGTAAAATCAGCACCCGCAAGTCCCGCAAGAGCAAGATTTAGAGGTATAGTCACATCTTGTGTACCAATTGCATAATTAACCCCAGTTGGCACGAAATAAGGAGGGCCAGCCGCAGCAAATGAGATATAGTGAACATCTTCAGCAGCAATCGCTTCTGCCGCATTAATAACAACTATAACGGCACTCTTACCTGCATCAATTGCATTTCCTTTAGACGGAGCTGAAATTTTTATCGCCAGCGCCAATAACTTGGTATGGTTTCTCTCTACAAAACTTCTACTTACCGCCAGATTAAAGGTTGTACTCTTCACTCCATATGCAAAATCAATCACCGGAGGAAAATTAAACGTTTGCTCGGCCAGGGATATCGTACCGGCAGGTAGCGTTCCACTACCAACAAGTGTCGCGATCGTATCTAAATTGGGTGTAAGCTGCACATTGAAAGCTGTTCCGGATGCACCCGATAAATTGACCGTTATTGGAATAATTAATTCATCGCTGTTTAACGTAAAATTTTCGCCGCTACCAACATCAACTCGATTGTCCACACTAAGATTAACACTTTTAACCTCTTCGTTAGCAAGTACTCCAGATAGCTTTTCTTTTTCACATGACATCATCAGCAAAGCTGAAATTGCCAATAGGCATAAATGTGCAGTGGTAAATATTCTTTTCATATCTTAAATATATAATGATCTTCAAATGGATCTCCAGGACTTAATAGAGCAAGCCCTGGAGATCTTAAATTAATTTGCAATCCAAACCCTGCCATCTAAAGCCCAGCTTTCCTGTCTTGGAATATTAAACCAGCTTAATATTTGAGAAGGAATGTCTGAGTTCTTAGGAACTAATACACCTAAATTTGTGCTGCTTGGTGAACACATCAGGTCTGTGAATTTTTCCCAGTTATAAGGTCCTTCTAATACAAAATCGGCAGCAAATGGTCCATTATCTTTGATTTTCGTACCAGAACCATCAACCATTGGCCAGTAACCGGCTAAATAGTCATAGGCTGGATGACTTTGGTCCATAGTCGGGTCACAAGAATACTGTTTAATAACCGTTTCTGAGAGTGCAGTTTTCCATATTTTCAGTTCAGCCAGCTGAACGTTGATAACTCCTCTATCACCGTTAACATCGCCTCCCACATATCCAACTGTTAAAGGGTCATTGTTATTATAGTTTGGAAATCCGGATAATTGCCTGTCATTTGTATGTGGTTTTGCAGGGCTAGCCTCAAATCCACCCCCATTATTTGTAATCCCTTTTACTCCATCGGTATACAATCTGATATATCTCCTGCCATCGGCTTTTTTCTCTACCACGAATGTTAAATCATGCCAGGTATCCCCACTAAAGTCAAGACCACCAACTTCATCACCATTCGAATTATCCTGTCCGCCTGCTCCAAAAAAGCGCCATCCATTATAAAACAAACAGATATTCCACCCAGCCTGACCCCAGCTGCTATTATTTCTTTTACCTAATACCGATGGCCATTCATACCAATAATCTCCTTTTGAAGTATTCTTGGTTTTTCCTTTTTTGATTTTCACAGAAACAGTAAAATCTGCATCAGGCCCAAAATTAAATTCACTATTAGTTGCAGCGCCTTGCACTACACCTTTAACCTTTTCTGGTTCACCTTTAAATCTGATTGCTGTACCAGAATAGGAGTTTCCTAAAAACGGTCTGGCAATAAAGGTGGGATTATACTTATTGTTATAGATTATGGTAAAAGTATTCACGTTGGTATTGCTAAACAAGGTCTTATCATCTTGTTCCACGGGCAATGTAAATTGTCCACCTTTATTAGAAGTTACAATAACCAACCAGTTCTCTTTGTTATAAGTGGGTCTTGATTTTAATGATGCTAAAACTTCACCAACCTGACTATCAAACTTATTGATAGCCGCTTTATATGGCGCAAAAGAATTATCAAATCCAGACGCCTTCCCTGCCTTTTCAACACCACCAAACTGTCCAACAATAAGAGATGCCGTATCTGTTTTTACAAACTCAACCAATCTTGAAGTAACGGCATCATCATTTCCGCCAAATGATTCGGTAACATCTGCTCCTGCGGTTAATTTATTTTTAAATAAGTCCGATGAAGCAAAGGAGGCAATACGAAAACTCGGTTTTAGTGATTTGATACGTTCAAATATAACCGGGTAGTTTTCAAGTTTGTTACCAGCAAAATCTTCAGTCAGAACATTGTGCTTTTCTTTCTTTACTCCCGTCAGCATATCAGTCCAATTCGTTGCATCTGTATAATTGGTATTATCACTTAGGCCTGTCCAGGTATAAACTGCACTATCAATAAGTGTTCTTAATGTTGTAGTCCCTGCATCTCTAACCGAGGTACCGCGCGCACCATCTACAATAAGGTAAAGAACTTTCGGTACCCTATAAGTAACATTGCCATCATTGTCCGGCGAATCAGGGATTACTTTTTCGAAATCCTTATTACAGGATGTTGCAAACACCAGCAAGCATAGTGTTAGACTAACAAAATATTTGAATTGATGTTTTTTCATATTCTTTGATTTATAATTCATTTGGTTCATGTCTGGATTATATGTATTAATATAATCAATTTTCTAATGTTACCTTAACAATATTGTGCGTCTCGAGATTATCAAACAGGAAGAATGAACCGACAATTAGCAGCGCTCTCTTATTATCTGCAGATTTGGTTTCAAATACATTATTGATCCTACCTAATAAGTTCCCCACATTATTATACCCATCAGCGATCTCTCCTTTATCCGTTACAATAAGAAAACCTTGTCTGTTCACCCCATCGTAGGTTTTAAAGTCTCCCCCTATCAAGCATAAACCATCGCTCAGCTGCTTGGTAAAATCAGGAAAGCCACCGACAAACTTTTTAGGAACAAATGACTGGTCAACCGAACCGTCATAATTCAACATAACTAGACTTTCTGAAGCTACACCATTAAATTTTTTGAAGGTTCCAGATAACAAGTATTTCTTAGTTACCTCATTATAGCTTGCATAACCAACAACAAAATCTGCTCCTGCTCCTCCCGGATTAAAAGTAGGATCTATCGTTCCATCCGCATTTAACCTGGTAATGTATCCTGCTGGCTGGTCATCAAATTTGGTGAAATTACCAAAAACCAAAATCTTTCCATCAGTATGCATAAGTGTTCTGATAAAACCATTTGATCCGGGTAAGCTTTTACCTTTCTTACCACCATAACCGGTAGCATTTGGATCAAATCTCCAGGTCTTATCTAAAGTACCATCAGTATTAAAACGCACCAGCTGGCGCACATCCACAGTATCAATTACTGTACTGTCTTTAAGTAATCTGGTTGGTTGGTCGTAACGACGAGATACATAATATTTAAAATTACCAGTTCCTATAATTTTATTATTAAAAGCATAAATCTCCGTAATTGCACCATCAGTTCCACCATTAAACCTTGGAACGTATATTAACTTTTTAGTGTAGGTTTCCTGGATCATCGTGTCAATCGTTCCCTGGTTACTTACCTTGGTTATATTATTGATACCACCTCTTTGGGCATACCCACTGAAAGCACCTCCAAGATACCATTGACTATTTACAACCGCCATACCATAAAGGTCACCGTTTGCAGCCGGTCCGCTTAATAACGAACGATCCCAGGTTCCATCAGGAAAAATTCTTACAATACGATTTATTGGCTTAACAATACCTTTGTTATCATAATTTTGAAAACCACCCAGAAGGAGCAAATTATCTCCGGCCAATGTGTAAATCTTATAAACTGGACCATCTGTTCCGGCTACAACCTTAAAGGTTGGGTCTTTTTTAACTAATCCGGTAACCGTAAAATTCGGTCCAAATACCAGCTGCCCATCAATTACAAAAGCTGTAACTCCAGAACTGGCTCTTCCTGGTACTTTCGCTTTGATTCCGGTTTCAGTGATCTCAGTAATCTCGGCCTTTTCACCATTAAACAAAAACTGAATCTTATCTTTATGAGGCACTAAACCTGTTGCTTTAAAAGTAATTACAGTTCCTGCCATCCCCACTGAAGGAACAGGTATTTGTTGGCGATCGATTTTAATTCCTAACGGCGCTATACCACCTTGATAAGGGTCTTCAAACGAAGCTTCCTTTTCCTTACAGCCACTAAATAATGCTGTAACAAGGATCATAGATAGACTTATATATTTAAAAAATTTCATATGCTTATTTTAAATTGTTCCTATTCACATTTTATTTGTTATAATCCTACCTACTAAAAAGTACATCATTATAAAAGTCAATATTAAACCCAAATACATTTGCAGTAATGTTAGTTGGCACATCTCCAATATTATCTGCAATTGTTATGGCCAGTACGTGTACTACGCCATTACTTGGCTGTATATCAGATGTCGCAACTGCCGCTGTACCAAAATTACTGGGATTTGATCGATCCGGTAAATATGAGAGTGCTAATTGACGGTATCCAACATACTTAACCCCATTTACGGAATTATACACCACACCGATGTTTGCCACATCACTATCGTATGTATAATAATATGATCCGGGAAACAATTCCCTCAAATTAAAATCAATCTGAGGATAATCTTTCAATTTATAGGAACCTTTAAAAATATACCTTCCTAAAAATTTTCTCCATATCTCCGGTTGCACATCCGAAAGCGTCTTAAGGGTATCTCTTCCCGCATCAAAAAGTAATTGATTTAATCCACCCCTCAATTCGCGTATAGGTGTATTCACCAAACCAATGGTACGTCTAATGACTTCGTCTGTTGGTGCAAAAAAGGTGATATTTTCATTTTTAAAAACATCCTCCATACCTGCCAGCTTGACAATTTGGGCTATCGTGTCAAATTTATCATTCGACTCCAAAAATTGCATCATATTTCCCTTAAAAACAGGGTCAGCTTTACCCCCATCATTATAATACTCATCTTTTTTACACGAGGTAATTACCATGGCCAACAAAATCGATAATGTTGCTACAGGTTTAAAGTATCGTTTAATAATATTTTTCATGTATTTATCTATTATTTAAAATTAAAGACCTGAACCAATCCAATAAGTGTTTAAGCTCATCTTCGGATTATTGAACAATGCATTTGGATGAATCGGCCATGTCCAGCCGCCTCTATTGAACTTATCAGAAGTCAGTGGATTATCCGTCCACTCTTTGCTTAATACTCTTCTGGTTCTAACCAAGTCAAAATAGCGGCTACCCTCACCCATCAGTTCTTTTGATCTTTCGCGAAAAATTGCATCCTTTAAGTTACCACTACCCTCTGTGTACGGTGTTGCCACTGCTCTTCTTCTAACCTCGTTTAAACAATCGATAGCTGTTTGATCATTTGGATTCAAATTAGCCAGGGCTTCTGCGCGCAATAAAATAGCATCGGAATAACGCATAATTAAATAAGTGTTATCCGGATTTAAATCCAGGTTGGGATTATTCACATCAGCAAAAGTATTTAAGGCAAATTTTCTCAATTGGAATGTCGATGCATTTTGGTCAAACGGAGCCACAAACCAAATGGTTAGCCTCAAATCACTCTCATCTTCAGGATAAAGCTTTCTCATATATTCTGATGAAAATACTGAGAAACTATACCTGTGAGTGTACTCAGGTTGTTTGTATGGGAAGTGAATAAATGCATCCCCAAATGGCGAATAAGCATTAGCCTGTGCAAATGGATCATTTAGATCCTGATTATAATTTATCGTTCTAAATAGCTCAAAAAGACTTTCTTCAGAACGGCCTTTTACCACTTTAGCCCATTCTCCAATTGGAAGCAAACGGAAAGCCCTACTATCCATGATCTCTTTTCCCAACGCTGCTGTTTCCTGGTAATATGAATTTCTATTTGCAATATCAAATCCTGCATTCCACATATTCATATTCATTAATAAACCTATAGCAGCACCTTTACTTGCTCTAACTCCTCTCTGAGATGGATCACTAAAAGTAGTAGGCAGATCATTCCTAAAATCCTTTAAGTCTGCAATACACTTAGTAATCACTGAAACCATATTCTCTCTAGGCAAAGGATCCTTTTGAAAGGCAGCAGTATAATAAACTACATCACCATACAAGCGGACCATCTGAAAATAACAAAAGCAACGAATAAATTTAGCTTCAGCTTTATAGCGTTTAGACTCTTCAGGAGTAAGCGCTTCAATACCATCATCGATTTTGCTGATCATGAGATTGGCGGATTGTATAACTTTATAGTACTCATCCCATCTGGTTAAATCACCAAAATTATAGCCTGACCAAGGTTGTCCATCAAGAATTGCGGCCAACAAAAGTCTGTCGTTAACAGTGGTTAAAGGAACATTTTGTTTATCAGTACTTCCCTGAGGGTTAGGTGTTTGCCTGGTATGCCCCCCAATTAGCCCTGACGCAGAGCGCCCCGCACCACCTTCCTGAGCAGGAATTACTTCACCAGAGCGAAATTCTCCGGTCGCTCCTGCAAAAGATGTTTTTGTATATTTATCAAATAACTCACCATACATATCGGTGATATTTGCTTCCATATCCTCTCTTGTTTTGTAAAAATTATTTCCCGTAAGTTTATCTATGGGAGTAATATCCAAAAACTTCTTACATCCATATTGTGAAGTACTCACAATAATAAATAAGCAAATAATATATTTTTTCATGTCTTATTAGTTTTGTGACTTCAATTAAAATTCTACGTTAAAACCAAGATTGTATACACGAGGCACCGGATAACCACCGGAACCATCTCTACCAATTGCCGTAACTCCCTCAGGATTCGGACCTGAATAAGGAGAAAATGTAATGATATTGCTTGCCGAAAGGAAAGTACGTATGTTGTTTAAACCAATACGTCTAGCCATTTTCTTTGCAAAAGAATAAGAGAGTGTAATCTGATTAATTTTAAAATAGCTACCTGTTTCCATCCAAAGTGTTTGCGCGTACCTGTAGTTATTTACATAAGCGTTATGCGCATAATCATAAGCATTAGCAAATTTGGCGTTTGTAGAACCAGGTCCTGTCCACATGTTCAAATCATTTACCGGAACAACAGCTAATGGATTCGCCCCAAGAACATTGTCAACATTATTTAACTTACCATATCCAAAAGGATTATTAAGCAACCTTAATCTATCAGCAAGCGCATTATTCAAGATAGAACGTTTTGCAGTATAGGTAGCGTAGATATTAAGAGAAAGAGATGAACCTGACGGCATCGTATAGCTCAAAGTATTAGACATACCACCTGTTAATACCGGCTGAGTATTTCCAACAACTTGCAAGTCTCTCGAGTCTAAAACATAATCGCCATTGGCATCAAGGAAACGAGCATCACCTCCCTGAAAAGAGTTTAGAAAATCTAACGCATTGCTGTTTCTATATCTTAAACCTGTAATCGGATCAATTGGAACATCATTAGTTGTGTCATACACTCCCTGATTTACATATAAATAGTTTGCCAGTGAGTTTCTACCAACTCTTTTCGCTAAATGCTGTTCGTATGGAGTGTAGATATCAAATTCAATAAACTGACCGTTATATTCCTCAGGAAGTTTGGTTAATACATCGTTGTTCCAGGCTCCGTTTACAGATACGGTCCAGTTAAACTTACTATCCTTAGCCAAAGGTCTGCTACTGAAAGACAACTCATATCCATAATTTGCAAGCGCTGCATCATTACTGGTATATTTTTGAAAGGCAAGTGTATTAGACAGGAAGCTGGTAAACAACTCATTATCCACCTTTTTATAATAGGTATCAAAAATAACATCCAATTTTCCGTTAAATAAGCCCAAGTCGAAACCAAGGTTAAATTGAGTTACATTTTTTGGTCTAAGCAATGGGTTAGGAACAAATTCATAATCAATTCCCACACGAGGGTTATTGTTATAAAAACCTTTTGGAGTATATTTTCCATAGATATCTACCAAAGTTCCAACCGGGAAGATATTTTTACCCGCAGTTACCCTGATATCACCATAACTTAACCATTTAAGGTCTTTAAGCCAGTTTTCTTTGTTGAAATTCCATTTCAAACCAATTGAAGGGTTTTTAGAATAAGGATCCTTATTTCCGTTATTAGAAGTACCATCAATACGGTAGGTAAGATCCAGGATATATTTCTTCTCAAAATCATAAGTAAAAGCAGCTGCAAATGAAATCTGATTCTGATCATAGAAAGTAGTTAAAATACCACCACCTCTTGAGTAATAACCATCGTAACCTAGCGGCCCCTGAAATTGATCATTTGGAGATCTTTCTAACCTTGTGATACTTGATTGTCCTTTCTTAACATACATCTCACTAAAAAGGTTAATAAAAAGGTTATGCTTTTCGTTAAAAGATCTGGTATAGGAAGCATTATTTCTATTGTATAATTGTGAAGTATATCCATACAGAGAGAAAATCTTTGCAAACTGGTTATTGGCAGCGGCAGGGGTAAAAGTGTCCTCTGTATCTACATTGTAATCATAACTAGCTGCAGAGGTTATATTCAATCCCGGGATCAGTTCATAACGTCCTTCAATATAAGTGTTTAGATTTTTGGGACCGGCATCCGTATTTGTTTGTAAAGCCGACAAGACACTACTTGTAGCCTGGAAGTAAGATGGCCCGGGCAGTAGCGATGATTTTTGTCCATCCGCCGCGACACCCGTCTGCAATAACCCTACCCCATTTGCCTTTTTAATTTTACCAACGTTTCCTCTGATGGATCCAAAAAAACTAATTCTCGAAGTAGGCTTGTAATCCATGTTCATATTCAAACTGTATCTGTCAAAACCGGTATTTTTAATAATACCCTTATCTGAATAATAGCTTAAGTTGGTTTTGTAACTGAACTTAGTATCACCTCCATCCAATTGAACATTATGTGTCTGATTATAAGTGTTTTGATAAAAAACTCCTTGCCAGTCGGTTGAATTGTTATAAAAAGGATTCAAACTATCAGTTAAGAACGGTGTATTTGATATTTTATATCTATCCTCAAACCTGCCATAGGTATTAATCTGATATAATTTCAGATCACGTTCGTTACTTCCACCCAAAATGCTACGAAGCTTAGGGATTGCATTCATATAAAAATTACCGGTGTAACGGATACGCGGGATTTCAGAATTACCACGTACTGTTTGTATTAAAATTACACCGTACGCCCCTCTTGAACCATACAGGGCTGTTGCAGTTGCATCTTTCAATACCTCAATACTTGCAATATCTTCTTGCGGTATTAACGAAATCGGACTTACACCGGGACCTTGTTGCTGGAATCCAAACTCCGATGCTTTATCAGCATCCATAGGAACTCCATCAATAACATATAAAGGTGAAGTTGGCTGAAGGAACGTTTCGTTACCAGCACCAGTAGTACTAATGGTTGATAAACCACGAATATTAACTGTACCACGTAAACCAGGAGCACCAGTATTTAGCTGAATATTTAAACCTGCCACTTTACCTTGTAACAATTGCTCTACGTTTGATACAGGAACGTCCTGAACCTCTTTCCCCGAAACGATAAACGATGATCCGGTAGTTTGTTCTCTTGTTCTCTTTTGATAACCCCGGATTACTACCTCCTCCATCGTTTTATTATCTTCCTTCAGAGATACATTGAGCGTAGTTTGTCCCGGATTTAATTTAACTGTTTTTTGACTATAACTTACATACGTAAATACTAAAGTTGCACCATCGTCTACAGATACTGAATAATGACCTTTAGAATCCGTTTGAGTAAGTACTTTAAGTGGCTTTCCACTGGCAACACTAACTCCTACCATTGTATCATTAGTTCCACCATCCTTTACAGTACCACTAACGATTACCTTCTTTGTTTGTGCCACCAAATCCTTGCATAGAAAAATGCAGCTGAAAAAAATCGATAGCAAAATTATTTGTTTTCTCATTGTATTAATTTTTATCATTAACATTTCTATTCATCTTCAAATTTCGGATTCACTGTTTTAAAGTGAAACACAATTTCCCAGTCGCCCTTTTCATATATGGCAAACTCTTGTGAAATCACCCCCTGCTCCCTTAAACCGCCAAATCCTCTGCGCGAATAAACAAATTCAACATGGGCTGTAGAGCCTCCGTTTGTATTTGTAACACCTCCTGAGGTAAATCGCGTCGGAATCCTCGCCACGGGTATTGGATATGCTACTTCGAATTTCACATACTCATTTGTTCTTTCCATGTTAAAACCATGAACAAGCTGATCCCATTTTGTTTCATTAAACTTAGCAGGGTTTATAGCAACCGAATCTTTATTTAAAAACTTAAACCTTAATGAATTACCTGTACCGCCTGGTACTTTTCTGATGTAAGTATATACCACTCCCCTTGTTCCACCGCCATTTGCTTCTAATTTAGCATTCGTCCCTTCACCAATCATTCCAAATATTACGGGATAGTTATGAACCAAATTGGTTCCGCCTGGTGTAGAGGTGTTTGGCAAACCATTAAACTTGTTGATATCTTCATCAGGGTAATATGGTCTTTCTATAGAAGGAATGATAGACAGGTCCTTGATAATTCGGGTACCACCTGAATTTTTAACCTTCACATCAAAATACCTGATGTCCTGAGGATAAATAACAGAATCCCTTGGCTTTATGATAGCACTTGTAGTTGAAGGCCAAAAAACGATATCACCTGAAGGTCTCACTTCAACCATCGGACGCTCTTCGATCTTTCTTTTTGCTTCAATTTCTGCAAGACTCTTTTCATTTCCTGTATATTCCTGAGTCCACACCAATACTGGTTTCTTGGCTAACATATCTTCAGCAGATCTTCCGTCACCAAACCTTGCATTTATAATTTCAAAGGTCATAGGAAATGAGGAGTTATCGGGATTAAAAATACCCTGATACATAAATAATCTACCTAAAATCGGAGTAAAGTCCTTTGTAAAATATGTCATTTTAGTACTCAGGTAATCCTTTTCCTCTGGCAGATCAAAAATCTTCCTGCATCCCGAAAAAACGACTATCAAGGTCAAAAATGGAACTACTTTATATTTTAATATGTTGTACATAACATTTCTCAATTTAAATTTATCTGTCTTTATCATTTGTAAACTGTCCTAAAGTTCATAGTCCATTCAGACAACTGGAATAAATCATCGCCGGTATTGCTCAAGAATACTATACGGTAGTGTTGCCAAGCAATCTCATTGTTAAAATCATAAATTTTATTTTGGAAGTTAGATTCAAACACCATATCCTGTCTGGTATCTAATACAGTCCAATCTGTTCCATTTTGAGATCCTTCAACTCTCCAGCTCTTCGGATTACGAGAGTATTCTTTCGAGTCATTTGCAGATGTCAATGTGTAAACATTGGATACTACAGGTAAGCTAGGGTGCCAAATGAAGTAAACCGGTTTAACATTCTGAACGTTGAAGTGACAAATGAATTTAGTTAATACGTTGTCATCAAACAATTTGATAAATTTCTCTCCAGGATTTACCGTTCCATCCTTGTAGTCAGGGTTATTAAATTTAACTTCCATTGTACCGGTAACCGTTTTAAACAAGTTTGTTGGTGGCGGTACAAACGTTAGTCGTCTTACAAATTCGTCGAATCCAAAAACATGATCTGGCTGTATTAAGTGTATTATACCATTTTTTGCCTGAATATTTACTGAACTCGTATAAGCAAACGCCCAATTTGGAGTAAACACGCTTCTCTTAGTATTTGCAAACTCAATAACCTCTGGCCCACCATTTTGCATGCCCTGCGCATCAGCATATTGACGTTTCCCATGCATTGGATAATCCCCACGAACACTAAAAAGCTCACGACCATCACCCAGAGAAAAATCTGTTGATTTAAAGAGTCCTTTTATGATATATCTGGATACCATAGTATCCAGGTGGGCACTGTCACTTTTAGCCTTCTCCAGATCAGCCAAAGCAGGGGCAAACCCTGAAGCCAATTCAGTCAAGAATATTGCTTTCTTGTCATTCGCTTTTCTTGCATTATTTAAGTTTTGTATTGCGATCTGGAAACTTGCATTAGAAACTGCAAATATCGACACATTACTATCCGTAAGTGTCTCTTTCATTTTGAGCTTATCAATTACAAGTAACAAAGAATCGTAAACCCCTGGTTTACTTTTCAGGTAGTCATAAATATTTAATGAGGTACCCGAATTAATATTTGGCGTAGAATAATAGCCTTTTTCTTTCTTACAGCCAATCTGAAATATCATGGCACTAAACAAGAATGCTAATAAATATCTACTATATAAATTTGATTTTTTCATATCTATTAATGTTTAGTTATTTCCAATAAGAGTTTTGCACCAATTCCGGATTCTGATCGATAAGAGATTGCGCTATAGGCCAATAAATTCCACCTGAATTAATGAGCTGTACAAACTTCGCATCTCTTTGTACAATTTTATGATACCTCACCAAATCATACCATCTATAACCTTCGCCCATAAATTCTTTATTTCGTTCGTTAAAAATCGCATCGATTAGATTTCCACTTCGCTCAGGTGAATAAGGAATATAAGAACTATTCGTAGCTCCCACATTATCAACATTATACCTAAATGTTCTTACAATATTAAGGGCATCAATCGCTCCTTGTCTTTCTCCCAATACAGCCAGGGCCTCAGCTCTTAATAAAGTCACATCTTCCAGTCTAGTAAAAAGTATAGCACTTGAAAATATTCTGAAAGTTGGGTCTGATGATCCATCCTGCATACATTTTATCTTACTAAAAATTGGATACTTACCAAGGAAATTTGTAAAGTAAAGTTGTGAGTGTGTAACACCGGTACTATCAATGTTAAACCTGCCATCATTAGCCTCTTTAAATATTGATAAAATAGAATCCTTTGGTACAAAGATGTCTGGCAAATTTTTATTTACAATTGGCTCCGCAAGTGTTAAGGATTCGATATTGCCTACAAATGTGGCATCCTGATGCCCAAAAATAAATCCAAAAGCGAACAGTTGATTATTATTCTTGTCAAAGAAAAGTCCCCTACGACCTGATAGATAATCAGTTGGACTATAAGCCATTGCTGCTCTAGTATAATTGTCAAGTACAATTTTGGTATATATAGTTACATCAGCATATTTCCCTTGCCATGCAGCCACTTGAGCCGCAACTGCGTAAGCGCTTAATTTTCTAACTAATGTTCCATTCCATCTTCCTTCACCTTCGTTATAATACTGACCTGGTTGTTGAATATCGTTTACACTATATCTATAAGGCAATACTTCTGCCGCTGATACCATCTCAGCCTGAACAAATTCCAAAATTGCATTTTTATCCGCCCTTTTAACATTTTCAAATTTTCCATCGCGTGATGAAGTAATAAAAGGAACATCACCCCAGATCCTTACCATATAGAAGTATGCAAAAGCACGCAAAAATCTTACTTGCGCCACATCTACAGTCATATTATTATCGGTATATCTAGGATCTTTTGACTTTACTTCATTGATACGTTCAAGAAAAATGTTCGCAGCATTCACAATTGCATAGAACCTTCTCCAATTTGAAAGCTCCTGAACAACAGGATAAGATGCTTTCAGATCATTTCTTATAATTGCCTTTAGATCCTGACGTAATGGACTATCAAAATTCCCCATACGCACATCTCCATATATCCAATGGCCGTTGTTATCTGCTAATGCCGCTCTGGTCAACCCATATACCCCAAGCAATTTAGCTCTGGAATCTTCCATGGTATTCCAGGAATTCTCTTCATTTACCACACGGGTTGAGTTTATATCTAATGCTTTTTTACAGCCACCCGTTACCAGGGCAAAAAAGATAAAACTCAGCAAAACTATTTTTTTCATTTCGTCTATTTTAAATGGTACTTAATATTATTTGTCTATGTGTGATATTAATTAAAAATCCATTTTTACACCTAGCATATACGTTCTAGGAATTTGCATTCCATATCCTGTATCGTAACCTGTATAGTTTACAAGCTCAGGGTCTTGTCCTGTATATTTAGTAAGGGTGAAAACATTATACACGCTACCATAAACATAAAACCTTTCAAGTTTTGGCATTTTCTTTTTCATCATTTTGGTTAAATCATAACCTAACGACAATGTTCTTAACTTTAAGAATGAACCATCTTCAAGGAATAAATCCTGATTTACCTGATAAGGGGCCGACGAACTCCATGGGTTATACAAAGGATATTTCGAATAATCCCCTCTTTTCTCCCAGTAAGTAATCTCTCTTACAGAATTGATGTTATTTAAACCTTCACGATTCACAAAATCGAAACGATTAGCCATTTCCTGATTTATTAAATCCCTTCCCAAATTGAAATACATATTAACACTAAGGGTCCAGTTACCATAACCGAAATCGTTATTAAAACCTCCGGAAACAATTGGAAGCGCATGACCAGATAAGGTTCTGTCGCTATTATTGATAATGTTATCTCCATTAAGGTCTTTCCAGATTGGATCCCCTGCTTTTAAAGTGATGGCATTATAGCTCATTTTCTGGCCATTTGCTCCTACCGGAACTTCGGCATCCGTATTAAAAATACCTTCGTTCTTTAATAACCAATAGCTATCTACAGATTCACCAACTTTTAAAAGTCTGTCACCAATGATCAGTTCAGATAAACCACCTGGCAATGCTTTCAATTTATTTTTATTGAAATTTAAGTTAAGTGAAGAAGTCCACGAAACTTTATTTGTAGAAGGCAGGATATCAGCGCTGATTGCTGCATCAATACCAGAGTTTGCAATAGACATTCCGTTTCTAACAATAGTGTTATATCCATATTCTGCCGCACCCGGTACGCCTAATAATTGATTTTTATCTTCCTTAGCATATACATCAACTGAAGCTCTGATCCTGTTTTTTAGAAATGCAACGTCAACACCCACGTTTAGCTGATCTTGATATGCCCATTCTAAACCGTAAGGAATAGCACCAGCATTATAAGGTCTTGTTAATGTACCAAAACCGTTATAACCAGGAGCAATTAAGTTCCCTGTAAAACCAATAAACGCAGTATACTGTGGTCCCTGAGCATAATTATCAAATTGTTCTGCTCTGCCCATACGTCCTACACTTGCGCGTAAATTCAAATCTGAAACAAAATCATTTGTTCCCAGAAAATCCTTTTTCATGTTCCAGCTTCCTGAGAAGATTGGCGAATAGAACCAGCGGTTAGTTGGCTGCTGATTGGATGATCCATCAGCACGTAACATTGCAGAAAAAGTGTAAATATCATTATAGTTGTAACTTGCTCTTCCAGTAAATGAAATCTGGTTGTTTCTGGTCTTATCCAAAAATTTCCAAACCAGCTCTCTTTTAAATACAAAAGGCTCCAAATAATCATCTCTGTTTGGATCACTTTGTAATAAATTCAGTTTTATAAAATCGTTTGATCCTTTATAAGCGTAAGCATAGTTATATTTATAAGTATCATACTGAAATGAAGAACCCACAACGAAATTAAATGAATGAACATCATTTATTTTCAGATCATATGTTGCTGTGTTATCAAAGAAAAGTCTTCTGCTGTATCCATAATAATTTGAGGCATAGTTTGTTGTTTGCAACAACGTTCTTGGATAAAATATATCTCTATAGCCTTCATTATTATCAACTCCAAAAGTAGAATTGAATTTAAATCTACCAAGATCTATACCTAATCTAACTAATCCTTCAACAATATTAGACCGGTTGTCATCAAAACCTTTGTCAAATTGAGCCAGATAGTCACTATACTTAGTGTTGTTTGGCGCAATTGGCGAACTTAAATCAGGTATGTAATTTACCTGAGATAACCTGTCTCTAACATTTTTATTTCGCTGACGATCAACACGGTTCGCATTAATAATAGCAGTAAATGCCATCCAATCAGTTGGCCTCATGTTAATCTGGAAACGAGTATTATAGCGGTCAGCACCGGTATTGTCTCCTACTCCACCACTAGTAGTAGTACCAACACCAAAACGGAAGTTAGCTCTTTCACTACCTCCCGAAATTCCGGCGTTTACAGAATAAGCTAGTGCATTACCATAATAGCTGTCGTTCCAATCAGCAGGTCCGTAAAAGTCATTGTTTAACGAATCACTTAAATAAAGAGGATACGAATCAACACCCGAATAACTCCCATTAGCGGTATACTTATCGTAGAATTGTCTTCTAAAGTCATTCTCGAACTTACCGTTTATAGTAGTTACTGCACTAGGCTGTGCTAAACCGATATACGATTCGAAGTTTATTTTCCTAATTGTCGAGTTCCTTTTGCTCGTAAGCAAAATTACTCCGTTAACTCCTTTTGGTCCGTAAACAGATGTAGCACCAAGATCCTTCAATATCTGCACAGATTCTATATTATCCATGTTGATATTGGAAAGGCTATTTGTTGCCGGACCAATTCTGTCAAATTTAAATTGTTGGATGTCGTAAGCAAAAGGATGCTCACCAACTAACGGTATCCCATCAAGAACAACTAGCGGTTGTGTAGCAAATTGTTCACGTGGTGATACAAGCGGTTGTGATGTTCCGCGGATAAACATGTTCTGAACTGTACCTGGCTCACCAGATGATTCCTGAACATAAAGGCCAGCAGCCTCACCTTTTAAATACTGCTGTAATGTAATCGCAGGAAAAATAGCGAGCTTTTTAGGATCGACATCATTTCCTTTAGATTCTAAAGCCGAAAAAACGGTCCTCTTGGACTTAGGCTGGAAGCGTGTAGTGTCTACTTTAAGTTTGGCAGAATCCTCTTCAGCAGAATCAGTCTGTTGCTGGAAGCTCATCTTAAAAGAAGAAATATCCGACACACAGGCAGACCTAGCGGCATTACCAAAAGAACATGTTGATGAACACAACAAACCCAGGAAAGTTATATTTGCAATAAAGCGCATAACAGATAATTAAGTATTAACTGATTGAAAACCTTTTTTAATTTGATTTTATAGAAACTAATAGATTAAATTTTAAATACACGTATGCCAGATCGCCTGCCAATCGAGCAGATTGAACAGCAACAAGTAAAAAAATTTAAAATATTTTTAAAACGATTTAGCTAGGGATCTCCGCAACCAACAGATTGCAAAGCCTAGCTTCAGCATTTAAAATTGGCATGTTATGCCCAGGAAAAAAATTGTGATTATGCCGTGAGAACTCACTACATAGCTTTTTAGTAAAAGTTTGATTCATAGTTTGGCTTATTAGGTTAGTATTTGGTTTCCCGACAATGACTTATGGTGCTAAATCGATTATCTATAGCAATAATACGAAAGAAAATTTAAATTCCAAATCTTTTCTAGCATTTTTTTTACACAAAATGATATAAGTGCATTCGATTGCCAAATAAGCCATATTTAGCCCATAAACCCATACTACAACGTTATCGTAACAAACGTTTATGTAATCGCATATAACCATCATCCTCAGCCATATGAAACCACTAATTTTATACATATATATTACATCTAAGCTGCAATTATCACGTTGTAGTAATTATTAAAATATAAATACATAAACATGTCCTTTTTAATGAATGAAAATTTGTTATTTTGAATTATATTAAAAACAGGCCCCTTACACAAAACAGATATGCCAGTTAAGCAAAAAAAAGAAAGCGGAAACAACATTTTATCAATAGATATAGGTGGCACCAGCATTAAAGCCTGTATATTAAGTTCAAAAGGAGACCTGCTCTCTGAATTCAAAAAACTGCCTACCCCAAAAAACTCTACACCCGAAGAAGTTATTAAAACCATTAAGGAATTGGTAGCATCGCTCGAAGACACCTTCGACAGGATATCAATCGGCTTTCCTGGATATGTTAAATGCGGTAAAGTAGAAACAGCTCCAAACCTGGCTAAAAACAAATGGACCAATGTTAATCTTGCCCAACAGGTAAGTAATTTATTTAACAGACCAGTAAGGCTTATTAATGATGCCGACCAACAAGCACTTGGAATTGTAAGTGGAATAGGCTTCGAAATTGTATTTACAGTAGGTACCGGTTTTGGTACTGCGCTGGTATTTGATGGCGAACTACTCCCCCATTTTGAACTGGCTCATTTACCGGTAACAAAAACAAAGGACTATGATGATTACATAGGAACCAAAGCTTTTGAAAAAATTGGAAAAAAAGACTGGAACGAACGTTTGGAACGTATCATCCAGATCTATAAAACAGTATTCAATTACGACACATTATATATAGGTGGTGGAAATTCCAAGCACATTACTTTTGAGCTTGATCATAACATTCATCTGGTAACCAACAAAGACGGCATCAAAGGCGGTGCTAAACTTTGGGAAGTTGCCGAAAAATATCATGTATACACAACTCGTCCTAACGACAAATAAAATAATGAAGAATAAATACACTTTAGGAATGATCGGCCTCGGAACCATGGGCCGAAATTTATTGCTTAATATGGCCGATAATGGCTTTCAGGTTACAGGTTATGATAAGGATGCCCGCATGCTTAAAAAGCTTGAAGAAGATGGTAAGGCCCATAACTTAAAAGGATTTGAATCATTAGAGGATTTTATACAAAGCCTTGAACTTCCAAGAAGGATTATGCTTTTAGTACCTGCTGGTAAAATTGTTGACAGCGTAATTCAGGAACTTGTTCCTTTGCTTGATAAAGGTGATATGATCATCGACAGTGGAAACTCTCACTTTACCGACACAAGCAGAAGAGCAATAGAGCTTTCAGACCAGGGCATCCACTTCTTTGGAATGGGTATATCCGGTGGCGAAGAAGGTGCCCGTTTCGGACCAAGCATGATGCCGGGCGGAGATAAAGCTGCTTACAACGCAGTAAAACCTATTCTCGAGGCTGTTTCTGCAAAAGTTAACGGCGATCCTTGCGTAGCATACATTGGCCCGGGTGCTTCTGGCCACTTTGTGAAAATGGTTCACAATGGTATTGAATATTCAATGATGCAAATTCTTGCCGAAACTTACGACCTTTTAAAGAACGTACTCGGCTATAACAATGAGCAGATATACAACACATTTGAAAAATGGAACAACGGCAGGTTAAAATCTTTCCTACTGGAAGTAACCCGCGACATTTTTAAAGTTAAAGATCAAAAAACCGGAGGCTACCTGATTGATGTTATCAAAGATCAGGCAAAATCTAAAGGTACAGGAAAATGGACTTCACAAGTCTCTATGGATTTGCAGTTACCTATCCCAACTATAAACGAGTCGGTAAGTTCTCGCGATCTGTCAAAATTCAAAGCCCTTCGTGTTGCATTATCGCAAGCATTACCACATCAGCAAATTAAAGTTGAAGATGCAGCTGCATTCGAAGTGCAATTAGAGCAGGCGCTTTATTTCGCTATGATTACTTCTTATGCTCAGGGACTTCATTTGCTGGAGCAAGCCTCTGCAGAATTCAAATATGAGCTAAACCTGAAAGAAATCTCACAAATATGGCGTGGCGGATGTATCATCCGCGCGGTATTACTTGAAGACATTTATCAGGCTTACAAAAAACAACCGGAATTGCCGCATCTGTATTCAGATGAGAGCATCCAAAATCAGTTAAAAGAAATTATCCCGGGCACAAGAAATGTGGTGATCACAGCGTTAAACAATGGTATTGCAATTCCTTGTTTCGCCTCTGCCCTTACCTATTACGATTCCCTTAGAACTGATAAATCACCATTAAATTTAACCCAGGCACAGAGAGATTTCTTTGGCGCACATACTTTTGAGCGCATTGATGAAGAAGGTATTTTCCATGCCGATTGGAACGAGAACAATTAATTAAATCACAACCTACACTGCATATAATAACATTCTAATGAAAACTAGCCTCAACGTTAACCCAACCATAGTAGTAATTTTTGGCGGTACCGGTGACTTAAATTTGCGCAAACTTGCGCCCGCTCTTTACAACTTATACACAGACGGCTACATGCCTGAAAAGTATGCCATCATTGGAACTGCCCGCAGGCCCCTTACTGACGAAAAATTCAGAGAGAACCTAATGGATGGGGTAAACAAATTCTCAAGATCAGGAAAGGTAAAGCAGGAAAAGTGGAACAAATTTGCAGAAAATGTTATTTATAATTCTGTTGATGTAGAGACTCCTGAAAGCTTTGGTCTACTTAAAAAGAGCATAGAGAAACTTCAGAAAGAGTTTGGCCCTAAAACACAGGTTATCTATTACCTTGCTGTAGCACCAAACTTGTTCCCGCTTATAGCTAAGTGCCTGTCAGATTATGGATTAGCAGGAACTGAAGACAACTGCCGTATTGTAATCGAAAAACCTTTTGGAAGAGATCTTGAAACAGCTAAAGAACTAAATTGTATTCTTACCGGCATATTTACCGAGAAACAGATCTATCGCATAGATCATTATCTGGGTAAAGAAACCGTGCAGAACATAATGGCTTTCCGTTTTGCAAACTCATTCTTGGAGCCACTTTGGAACCGTACTTATATAGATCACATTCAAATTTCTGTAACAGAGCAACTTGGCGTTGGCGATAGAGGTGGTTATTACGAAGGTGCCGGTGCATTAAGAGACATGATTCAGAACCATTTGCTTCAACTACTTTGTTTAATTGGTATGGAAACGCCAGTAAACTTTGATGCAGATGAGATCAGAAACAAAAAAGTTGATGTCTTAAAAGCAATGCGTCCGTTTAGCCCTGAAGACATTCGTTTCAGTACAGTTAGAGGTCAGTATACTAAAGGGTGGGTAGAAGGTAAAGAAGTACCAGGATATAGACACGAAACTGGCGTAGATGCTAATTCAAACACTGAAACCTTTGCTGCAATTAAATTTTTTGTAGACAACTGGAGATGGCAGGGAATTCCGTTCTACGTACGCACCGGAAAACGTTTGTTCCAAACATCTTCATTAATTACCATTCAGTTTAAAGATGTACCACACCATATTTTCCCTTCAGGGGTAACCGAGCACTGGCAGCAAAACAGGTTGATCATCAGTATTCAGCCTGAAATGAGTATCCGTTTACAGGTACAAGGTAAAAGACCGGGATTAGATATGGTATTAAACCCTGTTGACATGGTATTTGACTACAAAGGAACCTATAGCTCAGAAACACCTGAGGCTTATGAAACCCTTTTATTAGACGTTATGACAGGCGATCAGACCCAGTTTATGCGTGCCGATCAGGTAGAAGCTGCGTGGGAATTACTAATGCCGGTTGTTAATGCGTGGGAAAGCAAAAAGTCTTTAAGCTTCCCTAATTACACTGCAGATTCATGGGGACCAGAAGACGCCGAGGCGTTGATTGCCAGAGATGGTTTCCACTGGTTTGCATTACCACTAAATAAAGAATAATGAATTTATTAATTTATAAAACTCAAAGCGAATTATTTGAGGATCTGATAGATTACATAGTAACTATTGCCAATCAGTCAATTGCTGAAAATGATTGCTTTAATTTTGTACTTACAGGCGGAAACTCACCTAAAGCCTTATACGAATTACTTGCCACCACATACCGTGATAAAATTGACTGGTCTAAAGTATATTTCTTCTTTGGCGATGAGCGCAATGTATTGCCTAGTCACGAAAGTTATAACGGCTTAATGGCTAAAAGAGCAATACTAGATCCCTTAAATATTGCCGAAGACCATATATTTTATGTAGATACTACCCTTGCTCCTGAAAAGGCAGCTATTGAGTATAACAAAGCTATATCTGCGCATTTTAATGGTGCTGACATCATTTTTGACCTGATCCTACTGGGAATGGGTGATGATGCACATACTGCTTCGTTATTCCCCGGAACATCTATTCTTGATAACAAGGAAGTAGAAATAGATTCAGTATTCGTAGAAAAACTTTCTACCTACAGAATCAGCTTTACTGCACCCCTAATTAATAAAGCTAAGAACATTGCTTTCCTTGTTTTTGGCGAGACTAAAGCAGAGGCTGTAAAACACGTTATCGAAGCTCCAAAAAAGAATACAAAATTGTATCCTTCACAATTAATCAACCCTGTTGATGGTAGTGTAACCTGGTTTCTTGATGATGCAGCAGCAAGCCTGTTAGATAGTTAATAAGATCTTAAACAAAAAAAAGGGTGTATCATGATTTATGATACACCCTTTTTTTTGTAAAAAATACAAGTATGTTACAAAACAGAAATATTCCAATTTAGTATCTTGCCATCAAAATATCCACCCTATTTGTTATGGAAAAAGAAATCAATGCATTACCCCGCCGTCAGTTTCTGGGCAATGTATCAAAAGCAGGAATACTAGGTTCATTAGCTGCTTTTTTACCAGGCAGCAGTTCTGCAGAAGTACTTAAATCCTTTACCGCCATCCCGGAAGACGGGCATGTCTTTTTAACAAAACCCTATCTGCAATTACCTTCGGCAGATGGCATCACCATAAGGTGGGTTACCAACAAACTCTGTTACAGCTGGATCGAATACGGCGAAGGGAATAATCTAAACCTAAAAGCCCACAATGTAACCGATGGTCTGGTTGATGCCCACAACAGAATAAACTTTGTCAAATTAAAAGATCTTAAACCAGATACAAAATACAGCTACCGTGTATTGTCTAAAGAAATCACAGACTTTCAGCCCTATTCTTTAAAATATGGAGAAACCATTTCTAGTGAAACCCATTCCTTTAGCACACCAAAAGCAAATCCTGAGGCAGTTTCATGGCTTATTTTAAACGATATTCACGATCGCCCAGCATCAATTCCACATCTGTTAAAATTAAACACCGAGGATTACGATTATGTATTTTTCAACGGCGATATTTTTGATTTTCAGAAAGATGAACAACAGATCATAGACCACATGCTTAATCCATCTACAGATGTATTTGCAAGTACAAAACCGTTTATGTTCGTCCGCGGTAATCACGAAACCAGAGGAAAATTCTCTCGTGAACTAAAAGACTATTTTTCTACTAAAGACGACAAAGGATATTTTGCTTACCAATGGGGCCCGGTTTTCAATATCGTATTAGATACTGGCGAGGATAAGCCAGACGATCATCCGGTTTATGCCGGAATAGTAGATTTTGATGGCTACCGTAAAGAACAAGCTAAATGGCTCGAAGAAATCATGAAATCAAGCGCTTATAAAAAAGCAAAGTTCCGTGTGGTTATGATGCATATTCCGCTATATCATTCCGGCGACTGGCATGGGCCAATGCATTGCAGAGAACTCTTTGCGCCATTGTTTAAAAAGTATAAGGTAGACATTGTAATTTCCGGACACACACATACCTATGGCGTTTGGCCACCATCTGCAGAACACCCCTACCCTGTTATCATAGGCGGCGGACCGCAAGAAGGAAAGCGTACACTTATAAAAGTAAAAGCCGACAGTAAAACACTGGATTTAGTTATGCTTAAAGACGATGGATCGGAAGTAGGAAAATACAGCTTAAGGAGCTAGACTAGTAGTTTAGCTTGCTAAACTTTAATTCTTTCTAAAACCGCAGCATTGTTTTCGGTATTTACACCTTTTAGTTCCACATATTTAACATTTGGCAACCAAAAAGAACCACCTTCAATCCTCACAAAAATCCTGTCGAGCTGAATCTTTTTGTTATTAACCGTTACATAAACATGGAACTTTTTGTCGTTCTCAGATTTAAGCAAATACATCGGCAGTTTTTTATGCGAAACAAACCTTAGTTCATAGTGGTCTTTCCCTATCTCTTTAGCTTGAATACCATATGCAAATTTCTTTTGAATGTAGCTCAAATCCTTTTTCTCCCCTTCATCGCCATAACGGATCCAATACACAAGAATAGGTTCTTTTCTATCTACCTCTCCATTTTTATCTGCATTTAATTCACAGATGATCGTGTTGGTATTCGGGTCTCTCTGCAGATAAAAAAGCTGATTGGCAATTCCTTTTGGAGTGGGGAATTTTAAAGGTGAAGGATCACTTTTATCAACTGCCTGAGCATATGTAGGTACAGGATTCACTATTGCTGTAATTAACAAACTAAAGAGCAACAGTATATTGAGGGTTAGTAATTTAGCGGTTTTCATTGGTAAAGTATTAGGGCTCAAAGATAAAAAGAGAATTCTAAACTCTTGAAATTCAATTGTCAAATTGCCGACATTATCTTTCACAAGTAAATGCCTCAAAAGTTCCTTTTTACCATGAAAATGTGTTTCTTTAACTTTATTGATGAATTTAATGAATCTCAGATCCCTATTATTCGTAGCCCTTCTATGCTCAACTTGTTTTGTAACGTTCGCACAAAAAGAAGATAAACCAAATGCACTACAATTGTTTCTTCAGGCAAATGCTGATAGCACAATTATTTTTCAATATGAGCCCAACTCTGTTCAACTATCACCTTATTACATTTTAAGCAAAAAAGCGGACACCATAACAGCCTATACCTATAAAGCCCTGCCCAAATTGGATAAGAGAATTAGACTTCCAAGATCTATAGGTGCAAAAATTCGGCATAGGAATTATATTGCTATAAATTTAGTTCCAATTGATGTAAATATCTATTTCCAACCTGTTTATTTTAGCCCTAAAAAACTGTTTAATTTTTGGAAAAACATTACTAAAGAAAAGCCCTGGCAGTTAGCCGACGATTCTGTTGATGGCCATGCATGTATTGATAGCCAGGGCAATAGAACCGGAAATTATATTTACGATGGCGGAGGGATTTACCTATATCTGATCACCAAACAAGAGATAAAAAAACTGGACTATTATGCTCCTCAGTTTTTTGAGAAACAGGTTTGTCCGGGCAGAAAAGGCCGAATCTCAATCCTAAAGATCGAGCAGGTATTTGACAGACATTTTCATCTATAGTATAATTCTGAACCAGAACTGGTATATTGCAGCAATTATGGGTTACGCAAAAGAAAGAGGAAAGCTTGAAAAGCTATCAACAAAAATAGTCGGCATAAGCATTTATGACGAGAAGAATTTAGCAATTCTAATCGATATTCACGAGCAGTACTCGCATACTGTAAGGATACTAAAAAACAAAGAACCAGAAACATTTAGTGATCTATACAATAATGAATTACAGGAAGTAAAAACTGGCAAAAGGTCTCTTAGAGAGAGCGATTCAGACGAAACTCGTCAGGCTAATTTCATTGCATACAAAGAATCAATACAGCGTGCTTTAGAGAAAACAATTAAAGCCACAATAGAATCTTTATAAGAATAGACTCTTTACAAGAAGAATTGAAAGCATAAAAAGGCCCGATTGAAAATTCAGTCGGGCCTTTTTATTGCTTCAAATTGTAATTTACTTTTGCGTTACACGCACATCAATACGACGATTTTGTGCCCTTCCTTCTGGAGTATCATTGCTCGCTATCGGATGATCCTGACCATAACCTTCGGCAGATAAACGCTTGGCATCTACTCCCAGTTTAATCAACGCCTGCATTGCTGTGTTCGCTCGTTCATTAGATATCTTCTGATTTACGGCAGCATCGCCAGTATTATCGGTATAACCACCCATTTTTAGCTGCACATTTGGATAAGCTTTTAAAATGGCAGCTATATTTTTCAATTGCTCCTGAGATTCCGCTTTTAGCGTACTCTTTCCAGTCTCAAAATACAACCTATCAAATGTAAACCAGGTTGTTTTATCAACAGGTTTATTCTTATCCTCAATAAATGAAATCAGGCTGTTCTCTACAGAATTCTCAGCAATTCTAAGTTCAGTACCATCTGGCAATTTCTTGCTGATTTTAGCACCCAGATCCTTAACAAAATCTCCTGCCTCATTTAATTTACCTGCCACGGTTGATACCACTGCATCGGCAGCAGAATCTATCGTAGCACCTGCAGAGTCAACATTAGCCGACAAAGAATCAGTAACATTGGTCATTTCTGTTTTATTACATCCAGATTTGCCCATAATCCACCATGCTCCTAGCAAAATAACAAGCAACGGTATTAACCATTTTAAGAAGCTACCGCCCGATTTAGGTCGTTCTATTTCCGCATAGTTTGTTTTCGGCAATTTTACCTCATTTGGAATATTTGCTTTTGGTATCTCTACCTTCGGTATATCAACTTTTGGAATATTAATACTGGCCAAACCTAAAGAATCGCTTAAACCACTTGGTAATGCGGCAGCGATATCCGATTTGCTTTCAAAGATCTTACCTAATAAATCGGAGATGCTCCATCCTTTACTGGCCATTAACTTAGAAATATAGCCTGTAATTAATGGAACAATCATGGCTAGCAAACCTGTAGTTTTTGCACCACTTAAACCACTTGAAGAGGAAACTGCGTCCGTTACTGCTCCCGTATCGCCACCAAATAAGCCACCTAGCAAAGATTTGCCTTTCTCCAATAAAGAATCCTGATCATCATTTAATAAATCTGCAGGGTTACTGCCGGAACCGGTAACACCAGATAAGATATTGCCTAGAAAGCCTGTATCACCGCTGGCTCCATTTTTTAGGATGCCCGCTAAAATAGCTGGGATACCTGCTGAAAGCCCTGTTTGAACCTGATCTTCGGTTACGCCAGCTTTCTGACTTAAAGAAGAAATCGCATCACTGCCTATTTCATTCTTTATCATTTCAATTAAATTCATGTTTATAGTTTTAAGTTAGCATTCTAAAATAAAAACAAACACCCTCTCCTTTAATCTCAAATGGTACATAAAAAAACAGAACGTACCTGCACTTTCATTAAATATAAGATTAAGCTGTTATAAATACAAATCTAATAACCTAATAACAAACCATTTAGGTGTCATTCATAACATCTTATCTCCTACAACAATTATTCAATACAGAAGTTTAAATTTGTAGAATAATAAATTTATTTTGGAGGAGCACACTACATCAAAAATTTTTAATGAAGACTTTTATGAGGCAGGAAAAGAACTCTATGCCAAATATGGCGTTGAGCTTAGAGAGCTAAGTGCAAGAGAAAATACAAACTATGGAGCTCGCAATTTTAAACTGCCAGGAAAAACTATTGAATTTAGGGTTTCTAAAATTACCCCTAAAAAAGTAGGTCAATTTGTTGCCATTTGGAGAAGAAATGAGCAAGGTTTAACCCAGCCTTTTGAAGAAGCAGACGAAATAGATTTCATGGTAATCAGCTCAAGAACTGAGCACAGCTTTGGACTATTTGTTTTTCCAAAATCCATTCTTATTGGGGAAGGAATTATTACAAGCAAGAAGAAAGACGGGAAACGAGGAATCAGAGTTTATCCGCCTTGGGACAAACCAACAAATAAACAGGGTCAAAAAACTCAAAGCTGGCAGATAAAGTATTTCATCCATCTCAATTAACCGAACAGATTTTCAGGTTAAAAATTTACCATTAAAATTTGATTATGCCCGTTTCACTACATTTTTAATAGGAAGAATTGTGTAGTGGTTCTACTTTCGGCTGTAAATAACATAAAAAATTACAGCCATGAAAAAACTAATTTTCTTACTTTTTGCAGTATCCATATTTTTTTCCTCTTGCGAAAAAAACACATTGGATCCATCCGGACAATTTAACATTAAAGTAGTAAATGCTTCGGCTTCGGCTACGGCCGGCCCACAGAGTTTCACTTTAGCCGGTTCAGTTCTGATTAGCGGAGGACTAAACTTCGCAGATGCCTCATCTTATATCAACACTGCCTCGGGAAAGAGACTGGTTACTGAGTTTAAAAACGAGGGAACCAATTCGGTTTATGCCTCTGGCGAGATCTGGACAACTAATGGCGTTAACTTTACGGTTTACCTTGCGGGAAAGGGCTCATCAGCACGCGTAAAAAACTTTCAGGACGATCTGGCATTACCAAACAATGGGCAGGCTAAAATAAAATTCATCCATTTAAGCGACAACGCGCCCTCTGATGTCACTGTAAAGTATGCCTCAGGAGATGATTTAGTAGGACATTTGATTTCAAATACAGAAAGCGGCTACAAATACGTAAGTCCCGGTACTATCTCTGTGCAATTACTAAATGCCTCTACTAAAAAGAACTTGGGCACCTTCGATATAGCGGACCTTCAGGCAGGCAAAATTTACACGCTTTATTTCGCAGACGATGCCAATGGTAACCTGGTAATGAACAAAGTTCTTTACAATTAAAAACAAAATTCTCGTTGTTAACGGAATTATATTCAGTTAAATACCGCTTTAATAAAAATACAGAATAACATCATATTAATAACATAATAAAAACATAGTTGAAATACCGTTGGTATACCCTTGATATACCATTGAAATACCGTTAATATACTATTAGGGTATTTCAATGGTATTCTAATAGTATGCTAACAGTATGTTAATTATGTACTTTAATTGTATATATATTATTGTTATTATATTGTCATAAATAATATATAAATAGCTGTATATCAGCCATAGTACTATCTTTATTAGTTTCCGCTGCATGGAGCAGCAGGAATTTTAAATAAAAAATCATGGCAATTGCAGAAAACGGCCCTAACGGCCACCACAGAGGGCGGATAGGAAACATAGTGTACTATGTTCTAAACGGCAAAAATGTATCGCGGACTATTGGCACAAGCACCAAACCGCCTACTAACTCACAACTCAGATCCAGAATGGTAACTAAAATGTCGAGCGGATTGTTCCGTAATTTGCTCGATTTTATCAATACTGGCTTTGGTATAATAGCCATACAGGCTATGGACAATGCTTCCAACCAGGCAAAGTCATACAATAAGAACCGAATCATCAAAGGAGTTTATCCTGATCTGGAAATTGCTTATGATCAGCTACAGGTAAGCAAGGGTTCACTAAAGCCTGCACAAAACTGGCAGGTAGCATTGTATGCAGAAGGCTTGCAATACAGCTGGGATACTGACCCCGAAATGCCCTGGCCAGACGCTACCGATCAGGTGATGATGATGGCTTATTTTCCAAAACAAGAGAAAGTAGTCTTTAATCTTTTTGGCAGCAGCAGATTCTCTGGGGGTGATGTGTTGGAGATTCCACCAAGCTTGCGGGGCGAATACATGGAAACTTATGTCTCTTTTATTTCCGCCAATAGAAAGCAAGTAGCAGACAGCAGCTATACCGGGCATTTTAACAGAGAAACTTCTGAAAATTTAACTTTAATTTCTTAATCATGGGTATACAGAAATCAGGGATCCTGGGTCCCTTCCGCAATAAAGTAGGGCCGGTAGTTGGCCGCCGCCATAAAGGTCAGGATTTAATGATTCCGCTTCAGCGTAAAAGCGAAAAACCACCTACAGACAGTCAATTGGAAGCACGGTTTTTATTTGGTGTACTGAACGGCTTTCTAGCAAAGATCGACAAGCTGGTAAACGCTGGTTTTAAGGCTTTTGTAAAAAATAACACACCAGTAAATGCGGCTTACAAATACAACTCAGACCATGCTTTTATTAAGCAAGGCGAGCATTTTTTGCTCAACTATCCTAAGTTGGTATATAGCAGAGGGCATGTAGTTACTCCCGATGGTATACAGATCTCATCAGCCGAAGGGAAGATTACTTTTAGCTGGATGCCGCAAAAACAGTCAACATATTGCCAATTTACCGATCTGGCGAGTTTTCTGGTATACAATCCAGAAAAGGAAAGGGCAGTTATTTCGCAGGGAAAAGTGAATAGGTATGCGCAAAACTTTGTAATGGAGATGCCTGCAGATCATCTGGACGATACGGTGCATTGCTATATCAGCTTTGCCTCGGCCAATGGAAAGTTGCAGGGCGATAGTTTGTATGTAGGCGAGATAACGGTGGGGTAACGCTCTCTATTTCGCTATATATGGGCGCAAAAAGCATTAAAAGTTGCTGTAGTTACATAGCAACAAGGCATCCATATTGCATAAACCATTTATCAGCAAGTAAATTTGTGTTTTTTTTGACGAAGAGATACTAAAGTTTTGGAGAGCCCTTGAGGAGTATGGCTGGACAGATTGCCACTACGTCTAGTAAAACACACAATCCACTCCTCACATTAACTGTCGATTAAGAAAAAGACAGTTTTCGTTGTTATTCAAGAATCGTAATAAAGCCCCCCTATTTGTGTTGATATGCGGATTTGGGTTTTTGAACGAAAATTCACTTCCCCTAGTATACTTTAGGAAGAAAATT
The DNA here is from genome assembly GCF_946479715.1 of uncultured Pedobacter sp. The sequence goes on from NZ_CAMLHF010000006.1 coordinate 57,452, forward strand.
CCTCAACAGAATATGCAAGTGCATAACACTTTGTTTATGCTCGAATATTGAATAAAATGAACAAAATCAGAACTTATTCAAAACAAACTGTATTACAATAATTTAAGAACAAAAACCTCTCACTGACTTCCATTTCCCTCCGTTAAATAGTAACCTAAACGAAACTAAAACTGAATATAATGAACAAAAATCATTGAAAGAACTGTAATAAGTTTGCTATACCATACATCAAGGTAATTTTTTGTCCTAAAAATTATTCACTGATAGTATAGATTAAACTAATTTACCGCTCATAACCTTGAAAGCTTGTCGCTCATATGTTCAACTTTTGGGATTACTGTTAACAGTGATGTTGATGGTTTTTGGAGGCGAGGTGAAAGGGCAGACTTCGAACATTTATGCAACTTATGTAGGTCCCCCACCAACCAATACAGGTGGAAGTGCAGGGGCAGGGGGAAACGGTGGCA
>NZ_CAMLHF010000007.1 GCF_946479715.1 uncultured Pedobacter sp.
CAGGAAGTATTTTTATTTTCTGACACCATCAAAAATAACATCGCTTTTGGTCTTGATACGGTTAATGATCATGAAGTTGAAACAGCGGCTAAGAATGCTGCCGTTTATCACAACATTATCGATTTTGAGCTTAAATTTGAGACTATGCTTGGCGAAAGAGGAATTACCTTGTCTGGCGGACAGAAACAACGCGTTTCAATAGCCCGTGCACTAATCAAAGAACCAAAGATCCTGATATTTGACGACTGCCTTTCGGCTGTGGATACCAGAACCGAAGAAGAGATCCTGAATAATTTAGGTAGAATAATGAATGACAAGACAAGTATTCTTATTGCTCACCGGATTTCTACTATAAAAAATGCTGATAAAATTCTGGTTCTTGATGATGGTCAAATCATTGAGCAGGGTACTCATAACGAGTTATTGCAAAAAGGTGGCGCATATGCAGAAATGTATCAGAACCAATTACTTGAAGAAGAAAGTCAATCTGTGTAATTTCTATTTTGAACTTTAGTAATTATTCCTTTATATTTACCCGAACCAAAACCAAGAGCTATAGCAACCATGGGAGAATTTGACAACAAAGAGAGAGAAGAGGTTTTTTCAAAGAAAGTAAGAGCTGGTAAAAGAACTTATTTTTTCGACGTAAAAGCAACAAGATCAGGAGATTACTACTTAACCTTAACCGAAAGTAAAAAAAGACTGGAAGATGGTGTTTTTGTAAAACACAAAATCTTTTTATACAAAGAGGATTTCGAGAAATTTGCTGAAGGACTAAATGAAACTGTTGATTATATTAAAAGTCACCAGGAAGTGGTAGAAAAACGTTATGAATACTCTGAGAATCACGAAGGTGCTGGAACAAGGGTTCAAAACGACGACTTTTCATTTTAACAAAATAATAGAAAAACGCCCTGTTTGCAATAACAAACAGGGCGTTTTTTATTCGGTTAACTTGTAAACCGATGAATTTCAGGAAAACAGATCCATTACGGGCTTACCTAAACCGTCTGGGGTAGTATAAAACGGCCTTTTTTCGACCAAATAATTAGTATCTGGAGCAATCCCAAGGGCATGGTAAATGCTTTGGTGAATCTGATCTATAACTATGGGATTTTCTATCGTTTTACATGGTCTTTCATCTGCAGTTTTACCATATACACTCCCCTTTTTAATACCTCCACCAAACATTAGCATCGAACAGCCATCAGTAAAATGACGGTGCATGCCGTAGTTTTTTATATCCTGAATAATATCTGGCTGCTCTACTTGCTCCTGTACCTTTGCATCGGGACGTCCCTCAACCATCATATCTCTGCTAAATTCGCTTGCTAAAATAACCAGGGTACGATCTAATCGTCCACTCTTCTCTAAATCTTTAATTAGCTGTGCCACCGGGCCATCTATTTGCTTTTTCATCTCTATCAGGCGGGTATAACCATTGTCGTGAGTATCCCAGCCTTTAAATGGCTCATATTCGGTAGTTACACTAATAAAACGAGCCCCTTGCTCTGTAAGCCTGCGTGCCATAAGACAACCTAACCCAAACTTTCCTGTGTTGTAAATATCATATATTTCTTTAGGTTCCTGGCTCAGGTCAAAAGCTTTGGCCTCGGGAGATTTTAATAGGATATATGCTTGTTCCATGGACCTTTTTAAGGATTCCTTTTGATAATCGCTGCCATATTCACCCATTGGACTTTTACTGATGAGATCATAATACAATTTGTTCCGTTTTTCAAATCTGCTTGAGGACATGCCCACAGGTGGCTGCACACTTTCTAATCCGGCAGAAGGATCAGGTATTAAAAACGGGCCAAACTCATTTCCCAGGAACCCTGCGGTATGAAAAGCTTTTAGCTCTTCTGCCTCCCCAAGGGTAAACCGCTGTCCTATATCTATAAAAGCAGGAATTACCGGATTTAATGGGCCCAATTCTTTTGCAATCCAAGATCCAAGGTGAGGAGCCGAAACGGATTGAGGCGGCTTATAGCAAGTATGCCAGTGATACTGATGTCGCGAATGTAAAATATGTCCCATATCAGCTGCTACATAGGATCGGATCAATGTTCCTTTATCCATTACATTTCCAATAGATTGCAATCCTTCAGAAAAATTAATCCCATCTAAAATGGTGGGTACAGATTTAAAGGTGCTCAATACGCTATTTGCCTGCATACCTTTGGAAAAGGGCGTATATTTCTTTGGGTCAAAAGTATCGGTATGAGCCATCCCTCCTGCCATCCATAGTAAAATAACAGTATCTGCAGTTGCATGGCTACTTTTTGAATTGCATGAGGATAGCAAATTGGTAAGAGGAATGCCGGCAGCCATAGCAGCTAAAGTTGCTGCGCTTGTATTCTTCAAAAAATCTCTTCTATTCCAATTCATCTTTTTAAGATTATAGTTAATTTAAGCATAATTCGGGTTAATAGATAATCTGAAATTCGGGCAACAATACCATCGCCCAGAATAAATCCTGAATAGCATCAACACCAGGAGATTTGCCAAGAGCCTGTTTGGCTATTTTAATTTCTTTCTCAACCGGCTCCCTGCCTAAAGTTTTTAAGTAAATATCTTTAATGAGCAAATCGGTATTTTTAAAATTTGTTTTCCAATGCTCGGCACCACTTTTAAGCACAGAATTAAACCTCCAGCCATTGGTAAGTTCAAGGGCCTGCAGCAAATTGGCTTGTGAATCTCTGCTGGTGGCTACTGTTTCTCTGTTTGGTCTACCTAAAGCAGTAAGAAAACTATTGTTTGCCACCAAAGAAGCCCGAATAAAGGATGGCTTTATTTGAGGGGTATATCTGATGTTTGAATCAGCAAAAACAGGGGTTATCACACTGCTTACAGCATCGGTAAACTGTTCGGCCGACATTCTTTTACGTACCATTCCTTTAAATTTATAGTTCGGGTTGCTAACCTGGGCTACTTCTTTAAAGCCTACTGAAGGGAGTTGATAGGTATTGGATGTGGTAATCTGATAAATCAGCTCTTTTAAATCAGCTTTGTTGGCAACAAAATTAAATGCCATCCAATCTAGTAAATCCTGACTCCATGGCTCATTGTCCATAACATCAACCGGTTCAACTAAACCACGTCCCATAAGTTGCGACCAAATCCGGTTTACTATAGTACGATAAAGTCGCCCGTCTTCTGGTTTAATTAAGTTTTCGGCTAACTGTTTCCGTTTCTCCTTAACAGGGGCTTTGTTGTCTATAGTACCAAGTTCTTTCCAAAGCATCCTGGCATCTACATATTTTCCGGTTGGTTTATCACAACGATTAATTTCCAGCGTTGTATCTGCAAAAATATTGGCAAAAGCATAAGCGTCATCCAGCTTTAAGTCGCTGATAAAACTGTTGTGACAAGAAGCGCATTTCAGATTTAGGCCTAAAAATACCTGCGAAACATTTTGAGCGGCCTGCATTTCTGTTCTTTGACTGGCATTAACAACTCCACGCCATTTTATACCTTCTATAAACCCTTTTGACTCTTCGGAAGGGCTAATTAATTCTTTTACAAACTGATCATATGGTTTATTCGTTTTTAATGACTTGAACAACCAATCAGTAATGTTGAAACGACCTCCTGTAATATATCCGGTTCCTGAATAATCGTTTCTTAAAGCATCATTCCAGAAACTTAGCCAATGCAATGCATAATCGTTATCAAGACTCAATAGTTTTTTAACCCACAAAGCTCTTTTATCTGGTCTTGTATCTTTTGAGAATGATTCCAAATCTGCCGGGCTAGGTAACAAACCAATAATATCGAGGTAAATCCTCCGTAAATAAGTACGGTCATCTATTAATGAAGGCCATTTAATCTTGTTTTTAGCAAAGTACTGGTTCGTCCATAAATCAACAGGATTAGATAAATTATTTGAAGGCGCAGGAAGAACAGGGTTGCGTGGCTCAAGTTTAGCTACTCTAAAAACGTTTTGCTTTGTGCCGTCATCTGGCCATGGAGCCCCTTTTTCTATCCAGAAACGAACTATTTCAATATCCTTTTCTGCCAGCTTTTTCCCTTTAGAAGGCATGACGTCTTTATGATCTGCGGGTAAAGAAATACGTTTAAATATTTCACTTTCCTGAGGATTTCCAGGTACTATAACGGGTCCATTCTCACCACCCTTTAAAGCTACATGCTTCCCATCAAGCCTTAAATCTCCTTTTACTTTCTCTGAACCATGACACTTATAACAGTTATGCGCAAGTATAGCCCTTACTTCGGTATTTAATTCTATTTCCTGCTTTTTTGTAAGTTTAGCCGTATCGCTTTTTAAAGCAACAAGACTAAAATTAGCTGAGCCCTTTGTTTCATAATCCTTGCTCCAGGGCAATGTGCTTGAGAGGAAATCACTTCCGTGAGTTAAATTAGCCCCAAAGTGTCCGGCTACAGAAACACCTATTGCTGTTGAAAACAATAAGCCCCGGTAAACTTTAATTTGCTTAAGCTTATCCTTTTTGCGGATTTGATAGAGAAAAGCAAGCGTTAAAACGCCAAGTGCAGCAGTTGTAAATCCTATCCATTGGTGCAACGTTAAAACATCGCCGCTATAATCTCCATCCTGATACAGCAACCACCCCAAAGCAGCAGAAATTATAGCCCCAAGTGATCCTGCAATAAGGAGGGCATCAATACCTGAACGTAGTTTTGAGTTAAAGTTTTTTAAAGTGAATAGCTCCAGTATAGCAGCAAATAAAAGCAGCCCTACAGGAAAATGCACTGCCAAAGGATGCAGATGGCCTAAAAAATCCCAAAGCCAGAATGCTATGTGCTGTAACATAATTAGATTTTATATTTGGTCTCAAAAAAATGAATTTTTCAAAAGATAGAATAGTTATTCTGCCTTTTGAAAAATCTCATAACTTGAATAAATATCCAATTATAATAGTTAACAAGCAACCTGTACTGTCTTGTCTTTCCTATTTATTTTGCACTTTAACCGTACGGCCAGATTTGCCTTCGGCATTAAATACTTTTAATTGTATTGTTCCCCTTGTATCAATAGCTGATTTGTAAATGTTACTATTTATTGTCGGCTCTGTTCCATCTGTTGTATATCGAATTACAAAACCGGGCAATTGTACATTGGCAATCACTCTACCATTCTCAATTGCCACCCCTGCAGTTGGAATACGGTAATTATAACCACCTGAATAATGATTTAACCTTGGTAGTTCTCTTTTGCCTACAATGTTCACAAATTCAGACCAATCCTTGTTATACATTGCCTTGCTTTTTAGGGTATCTGTTTCAGTGGCCCATTCCGGATTTTTTGCCCAAGCTCTTTCAGCTACACCAAACAACTTTGGCAAAAGCATATACTCAAATCTTTCCGGGGTTTTAATGATTTCACTCCACAAAGGCGACTGTATACCTACAATGTTTGATTTCCCAAATTCAGTAAGTGTAGTTTTCCCTTCCAATATCTTTTTATCAATAGGATTACCGCTTTCATCTTCCTTTAAATTTTTGAATAGTTCATAAGGAACAAAATAATAAGGTTTATCTACATCGACATAACCACCCCAATACTGGCCGGTTTCATTAAAACTTCTGTTGGTTGCCAGATCCAGGTAAAGATTTGTAACGCAAGTTAATACAACTTTATATCCTGCATTAGCTAGTTTATAAGCAAGATCCTCATTACCACTTAAGTTATTCCAAACATCGGCATGGAAATTCTCTTTAGCAAAACGATCATCAAGCACCATCTTCTTTTCTCCATTTACCAGTGCTTTTCTTAGTCCTATTTCTTCCCAGCCCGACAAATACAATTGCTTTGTTTTAAGCATATTATTGACCTTATTGAAGTAGTAATGCCACATTTCATCAACTCCCTTAATTGAAGTATCCGTTTTTAACAAGTTTGCGACAGCAGGAGATTTCTCCCACACTCCAGCCGGAACTTCATCACCACCAAAGTGTATTGTTGCCAATGGAGCATTAGCCTCTGTGTACATAATGCGTATTTCATCGACCACTTTTTCAAGAAAATTATATGCTGATGGTAGCGCCACATTGATTACATTATCATTCCATCCCTGAACAGATTCATATATTGATTTATCATTCAAATCTCGTAACAAATACTGTCCGGCTTCTTTCTTTTTACCCGCTTTCATTAATCTTTCGTACCTGGCATCCATAGACTTAATGGCAGCTCTGGCATGGCCTGGGGTTTCAATCTCAGGTATCACACGGATATGCCTTGCAGTAGCATATTTAAGGATTTCAATAAATTCTGGACGTGTGTAAAATCCACTTCCAGAATTTACACCTATATCAGCTCCAGATCCGTATGATGGGAGAATATTTTTGCCATCATCAATAGTATGACCACGTTGTGAGCCTACTGTTGTAAGTTCAGGCAAACCTTGAATCTCCAATCGCCAACCTTCATCATCATTTAAATGAAAGTGAAGCACATTCATTTTATAAAGAGCCATCACGTCCAAAACTTTCAGTACCTCCTTTTTAGATTGAAAATTTCGTCCTACATCCATCATGAATCCCCTGAATCCAAACCGGGGAGCATCCTCAATTTCGACCGCAGGTACTGCAATTTCTTTTTGGATCGCTCCCCAAGATGTGGAAGGGAATAAAGTCTTTAAAGATTGTATACCATAAAATACACCGGCCGGGTCGGCGGCAGTTACAACTATGCTTTCTGGTGTAACGCTTAGTTTATAGGACTCACTACCGCTTACGTTTCCTTTTTTAATTACAATTGTGTTTTTAGCAGGCGGCTGAACAAAAGAAGGTCTTTTACCTAATATGGCTGATAATTCATCGGCAAATAAATTGGCCTCCTTTTCAAACTCAATTTCAGATATTATCGAAACTTCTGGAGTTAGGTTAAATGATCCCTCTTTTTCTTTATAAGATACAGGAGTTGGAAAAACTTTGGGCAGTTTATCAAAAGGAATATCCTGTATCAGTTTGTTCTGACTAAATACATGAGCCGCCACTTCGGCTTCTACTTTTTCAACCTGCTGAGCCGGCTTTATATCTGTATGCTTGATATTATATCCTTTGGAAGGGTTTTTGTCCCACACCAGATAAAAACCTGAGGAGAGATCTGTAATATTTTTAACCTCCGTTGAAAGCACCTGAATCTTTTTTGATGCGCCAGATTTTAAAGCAGCAAAGCCTTTTAAGGGATACAAACGAAATAGGTCTCCATTTACATGTCTTATTTGAGCACTAAGACTGTCGGCACCGGTAACCTCCATAGGTCTGGAGTTAAAGTAAATACTCCATCCTCCTGCAGGCAATGTTTGTTTCCCATTATTAGTAATGGTTAATACTGATAAGGTCTTGTCATCAATATTCTTCAAAACCTCTCTGATTATGTGGAGGTCACCAATCTTAAACTGCGATGCCGGTTGTGCATAAGCATTTATTAAACCACTAAAAAGTAGTGCAATTAGAATACAGAATTTCTTCATTTTGTTTGATAACTAAACGCGTATGTATATTTTTCTTTTATCGAGTATATAGCCTACCAACCAACAGGTAAGCATAAAACAAATTGCAAAAAGCAATGAACCAACAGGACCAGGTGCGATAACCTGAAAAAACTTAGTACTAATCCACCCCCTGAAATCTAAACCAGGAACGATTACCCCTATAATGGTTAATAACACCTCTGAAACAATGTAAATGAACAACGGATTTTTCCCAAAAACTGTAAAGAAACTTGTCCATTTTGTATAGGATTTTACTTCTATAACATAAATTAGAGCGCCGATAATTACCAGATCTAAGCCACAGGTAACGAGGACAAAAGAACTAGTCCACAGCTTTTTGTTTATAGGGAATACCGGGTTAAGGCATATGGCTATTAATATTAACAGACCACCCGCAAGTAATAGTTTCGAAATTGTTTCAAATCCTTTTCCTTTTTCCTGTATGAATTTACCAGCAAAATATCCGATAATCACGTTCACACACGAAGGTATGGTACTCAATATCCCTTCAGGATCAAAAGCTATACCTTCGCCATGATACATATGCTTGTCTCCCAACACATATAAGTCAAGATATTGGCCAGCATTTCCTGTCATACTAAACGGATCTGTCGCATCGCCAAATAATAACAACGCCACCCAATAGCCAATCAAAAACAATAAGCTGATAATGATTACACTTCTGGTGCTCAGGTAATGGATTAGCAACGATGCAATACCATAACAAAGCGCGATTCGCTGTAACACACCTAAAATTCGCGTATTTGCTATAGGCGAGAAACTAATGCCTCCTCCTTCGTTGTAACTGAAAAAAGGAAACCAATACATTAGATATCCTATGAGAAATATTAACAGCGTACGCTTAAATATTTTTGCCAATACTGCTGAATTTTCCATCTGGGTAAACTTTTTCATAGAAAAACTCATGGCATTTCCTACAGCAAATAAGAAGGATGGGAATACCAGATCGGTTGGTGTAAAACCGTGCCATGCTGCGTGGTTCAGCATGGCAAAAGGTTCTGCTCCGCTACCGGGTGTGTTCACGATAATCATGAAACAGACTGTCATACCCCGAAATACATCGAGTGATAAAAAACGTTGTGGTTGGTTCATTGTTTTAGGTTATGTTCAGATTAATTATATCCTGGGTTCTGTTTTAAAACCGGTGCACCATTAGATTGGCTTAAGTCTATCTGGCGCTGTGGTATTGGGTAATAATCATTCTTGCCTTTAACAAATTTACCGTTCCTCACGTCAGATGTAATTTTTCCCTGATAGCTAAAATAGGCATTTAATTCCTGATCAGCTATACCCCAACGCACCAAATCAAAAAATCGGTGGCCTTCCATTGCCAGCTCTATTTTCCTTTCGTAATAGATCGCTTGTAAGGCATAGTCTTTACCTTGACTTGTGAAATTCCCTACTGGATATTCATTGATTTTGTAATTTGCGGCTGGTTCATCAGAGAATCCGGCAGAAGGGTCATCATCATCTTTATATTTAAAAAGCCAGCTTTCATGATCCGCAGCTCTTGCCCTAACCCTGTTTACATATTCCTGAGCTTTACCTAAACTTCCAATTTGTGCCTCACATTCTGCAGCCATTAAAAGTACATCTGCAAAACGGATAATTGAATAGTTAACAGCTGTTCCCGGTGCCCAGGTACCCTGGTCTCCATCGCTATCTGCATTTTCACTCCAATAAACGTTCTTTTTTGGTCCATACGGACCGCCATAACTTTGGTCTCTTGCCCATGGTTTACCAGGGTAAATTCCCCAATCGTGATAAGGTATACCGCGACGACCAGCAGTCCAATCCAAACGCGGGTCAAGTGTTCCTTCATCTGGTGTGAAATTTTGACCAGCCTCTACTCCCATATCTGTTTTTACAGGAAAACTATTAAAGTTTGTTAAGTATGGTAATCCTGTAGCCGGGTTTGTTCTAAAATGGTTTACCAAATCTATTGATGGCTGGAAGAATCCGCAGCAACTAAAAGGGCTTCCATCCCCATAAGGGAAATTAAGCATATCACCATTATTGGCATTTGAAGGGCCTGTTGGATCTGCATTTGCAGCCATTTGGATCACAAAAACTGCTTCAGGATTATTTTCTCTGCTTGGCAACCAGTTGTCTTCAAAATTCCTATTCAGGTCATATTTTAAACCTGAACTGGTTTGGCCTTGTGTTATAACTGCATCAAATACAGGTTTGGCCAGGTCATACTTATGCTGGTACAAATAAGCCTTGGCAAGATATGCGCCCGCAGCCCACTTATTCGCCCTTCCCATTTCTGATTGAGCAGGAAGTAAATTATCATAGGCATACTTCAAATCATCAGTAATTTGCGGCCATATATCCACATTGTTAGGCTGATTAAAATTAGTTGTAGTTTCATCAATCCATGGAACCATATTCCACATCTTTTTTAATTCAAAATAATAGTGTCCACGTAAAAAACGTGCCTGAGCGCTAATACTTTTACGTTCGGCTTCGCTCAAATCTGTAGCTTTTGCCATCAGCTTTAAAACATTATTTGTACGTGTTACGCCTTCATACAGAGCTTTCCATTTGCCATCATAAAAAGCATTGGTTGCTCCTGAGTAAAAATTGGCAATTGGATCAATAGCAGGCTGATCTGCACCGTCGCTTCCTTTAGAAGCATCGCCACCTACAACAGAGCCAAAAACCCAATTCGTAGGAGAGGCTTGCCAGGCATCGCCCCCACCCAATGCAACATCGCCACCTTGCATACCATCTAAAGCGGCATAAGCACCAATTAGCAATCCATTTACACCATTTTTGTTAGCAACAAGCTCTTCTGATAATGAGCCGAGAGGTGGCTGTATTAAAGCCTTTTTACAAGAATAAAATAGTTGTCCTGTAAACAACAGCACAGCTAATAATATATATGTTGATCTTTTCATTTCCTTAAACCGTTAGGTAATTAAAACTGTAAATTTAAACCCAGTAAAAAAGTCCGTTGACTTGGATAAGAACCATCGTCAACCCCGTAGGCTGTTTGCTGTCCTGTTTCACTTGAGGTTCCAACTTCCGGATCCACTCCTGAATATTTTGTTACTGTAAACAAATTGGCCGCAGAGATATAAACTCTTAACCTATTTACACCCAGCTTTTGAAGCTTATTTGAAGGAAGTGTATAACCAATCTGCACATTTTTAAGTCTCAGGTATGATCCTTTTTCTACGAAATAAGAATTAGGGACACTGTTTGTGCTAAAAGATTGGGTTGTTTCCTGTATTGGTGCCTTTGCATTCTGATGTGAGGGCGTCCATGAGTCATAAAGAGCTGTGTGGCTTTTTGCTCCACCAAAAGAAGGCACAAAATCTGTCCACCATTTTACCTGATTCCAAATTGAATTGCCTTGAACACCATAAAAGAAAGCACTAAAGTCGAAGTTTTTAAAACTAGCACCAAGGTTAAGCCCGTAGCTAAAATCCGGATTTGCATTACCTAGAAAGGTTCTGTCGTCGGCCGTAATCATTCCGTCGCCATTTACATCTGCATATTTAAACCTGCCGACTTTAACGTCATCCTGATAAACAGTATTTGGATCACCGGTAACAGTCTGGGCTTTTATATTTGCGGCTTCAATTTCAGCGTCCGAATTCCAGAATCCCGCTATTTTATAACCAAAGAATTCACTAACTGAGTGTCCTACAGCATTACGAATAATACGACTACCATCAAATCTTCTTGAATCTACGTCGTAATAATCCACATCTCCAGATACTTTTTTTATCTCATTACGGTAGGTAGTAATTGTAGCCGTGGCATTAAGTTTAAGATCGCTTCCTACATCTTTATGTCCTGTTAACGAAATATCGAAACCATCATTTTTCATTTGAGCTATGTTAACAAATGGCACAGTAGCAGCACCAACAGTTCCAATCATTTCTGGATTGTACAAAAGATCACGAACATTTTTCTGGTAATAATCAGCAGAGATCTCTATACCGCCACCAAATAATGTTGCATCAAAACCAAAGTTTGAGTTTACATTTTTCTCCCATTTTGCATCCGGATTTCCGGTTTGATTTTGAAAGAATCCTGCAACTACAGCATTTCCGCCACCTATTGCATAATAAGACTGGCCAATTGAACTGCCAAATGTTGTAAAGGAGTTGGCACCGGAAACATTTACCTGGTTACCCATAATACCCCAGCCACCTCTTATTTTAAGATCCGTAATCCATTTCACATCAGATAAAAAGCTTTCTTTTGAAATCCTCCAGGCAGCACTTACTGCAGGAAAAACTCCATAGGTGTTTTTCAGGAATTTAGATGAACCATCTCTACGGATAGTAGCTCCGATTAGGTATTTATCATTAAATGCATAATCAACACGTCCTATTAGTGAGAACAACGCATCGGCGGTTCTTTCACTAACAGTTTCCATTGGGCCGCTACCATTCGAAAGGTTTGTATAATCGGGATCAAATGAGAAATAACCTTTGTTACTTCCACTCATGGTGCTATACCGGTTCTTGTTGTACTCAGTTCCTACCAATACCTTTAAACTATGCAGGTTAAAAGTTTTGTTAAATGATAAGGTATTTGTCCAGGTGTATTCTAATCCAGTATTTGAAGATTCGGCATAACTGTTACTAGTTGTATTCTCTGCATTTTCATATTGAGGAAAAACAAATGATCTTGATGCACCTGAAAATGAATCCGCACCAAATGCAGTTCTAAGTGTTAAAAAAGGCAAAATATCTGCTTCTGCAAAGATATTTCCAAATAGCCTGTTATCTGTTGCCTTATTATCTTTAGTGCGATACAGCATGGCTACCGGATTATAGGCATCGCCCAATTTCCCACCATAACCACCTGCGAAATTCCCCATAATATCATATACAGGAATTATAGGTTGCTCTCTAAAAGCATGTCCTATAGCATTATCACCACTAAGTCCGTCTATTTTAGGGTTATTTGTAATGGTATAAGCTAAATTCTCTCCAACTCTAACATATTTTCCAATGTTATATTGAGTATTAGAACGCACTGTATATCTTTTTAGGTAAGTTCTATCCAGTGTTCCTTTCTGATTGAAATAATTTGCGGAGAAAAGATAACTTCCCTGATCAGAACCGCCACTTACCGAGATGTTCTGACTCGTTATTGGTGCCGGATTAAATATTTCATCATACCAGTTCGTTCCTGCTTTATTTGCTCTATTAATTCTGTAAAAGTTATTGTACTCCTCATCAGACGTAAATAATGGTTTTACATTATACAGGGATGGATTTACAGATGGATCTCCCTCTTTAGCTCCTAGTGGATAGATATAATCAGGCAATACGTAGGTGGGGCCATTTCCATATAGTGGATCATCAAATTCTGTTTCTCCCGTATTTGTTTCAGCAAGTCTTTTCAGATTTGCCATCTCCTGTGGCGACAAAATATTCCAAACGTTTCCTGTTTTAGGTCGCTGTGTACCATAATAGGCATCGTATTGTACCTTTACTTTATCCTTACCTTTTTTAGTACTGATTACAATAACCCCATTTGCTGCACGCGATCCGTATATTGAAGCCGATCCTGCATCTTTTAATACTTGCATCGATTCTATATCATTCGGATTAATATCGGCTACATTGAGCGTTGGAACCCCATCAACCACATAAAGTGGATTGTTGTTACCAAAAGTATTTACTCCTCTGATACGCACCTGAGGTTCTTCTCCAGGTTGTCCGGACCCCAAAATGGTAACCCCAGAAGCCTGTCCTTGCAAGAGGTTATTTATGGATGGGCTGGGTTGCTTAATCATGTCGGCAACATTCACTACAGAAACGGCTCCGGTAAGGTCCTTTTTCTTTTGTGTTGAGTATCCCAGAACAACAACTTCACCTAATGAAGTTTCTTCCTCGACAAGTTGAACACTTAAAGTGCTCTGCCCGTTAACCGGAACCTCTTTTGATGTAAAACCGATATAAGAGAAAACCAAAACAGAATTAGCATCAGGCACACTAATGGCAAAATTTCCATTTATATCTGTAATAGTAGCCGTTGTAGTCCCTTTTACTTTTACACTTACTCCCGGCAATGTTTCACCTTTTGTTGAAGTTACCTTACCTTTAATTGGAAGAGGAGGCTTATTGGTATTTGGTTCATTAATCTTCTTAGACATATCTTTATCGTACAGAATAATTCTGTTGTCAATTACCTTATAGAAGATACTTAGTGGATTTAATGTCTCGTCAAGGATATCTCCAAGTCGTTTTTTGATATAGTTTGCTGATGTTTTTCGCTCAGACTTAATTACCGATGGACTATAAATAAATTTAACTTTTGTTTGGTTTTGAATTTCATTTAATATCTCGGTTACCTTAGCATCATTAATGCTGATGGAAATTTCTTTATTCAATATCCCCTGAGCACCGGCATTTTTTGCTGCTGCACCACATGTGAATAGAACTACAAGAAATATTTGGGCTATAGATATCCTCATTGCTGTTTTTATTAAAGCAACAAATCGCTTTTTTTTCATAACTTTAGGAGTTTTGTTCGTTAATATGAAACTTTTCGTACAGAATTCTTAACTGGCAATGTCCCGCAACATTGTCAGTTTTTTTTTGATCATTTGGTTAGTAAAATTCTCTTTTCTTCATAAGCTGGTTTGGTTAGGTTTTTAGTTCTGGTTGATTTTTAGGTTTTATCTTTTTTCTTTGATGATTATTTTAGTCTCTTTTACCTGGTAGGTTGCCTGAATAGATTCACATAGAAAATCTAACTGGCTGTATAAGTTTTGTTCAGAGAGGTCACCGGTAAATGTATAGTTGTACAATTCTTTGTCTTCCACAACAAATTCAATCCCATACGATTTTTGAAGCTGATTTAGTACATCGGCAACACGGCTGTCATTAAAGGAATAGCTCTCTTTTATAGGTTGCTTATTATTTTTTGCTATTGGTAAAGGTTTATCAACAAGCGTGGTTGCAAATGTATTTTCGGAGGCGCTATAAACAGTTTTCTGATTTGGGGTAAGTACCACTCCTTTACCTGATTTTAAGAGGTCATCAATTTTAAAGGAAAGGCTCCCCGAGTTTGGAGAAACAATTACTTTTCCTGTTTTAACCGTTACTTCGGTTTCGCTTGCTGTACTATTTGTTTTTACAATAAAGCTGGTTCCTACAACTCTTGTAATTACATTGCTGTTGTATACAAGGAATGGTTTGGATGGGTTTTTACTGATTTCAAAAAAGCCCTCTCCCTCAAGCGTGACTTCACGGACAGTTTTGGAAAAATGTTTAGGGTACTTCAATAAAGATTTTGGTTGCAGGGTAACAGTACTTCCGTCTTCCAAACTAACTATCATGGGTATAGCACTATTATTTGAAATAGAATTAATATTGTTTGCAATTGCAGCAACAATGAATTCAGGTTTTTTACTATCTACTCTAAAGAATATATAGGCGGTAATAATTACAAAGCCTGCAATTACTGCAGCAACGGCAGTTATTAAAGTCCTTGATGGTTTATTTTGAGGCTTAAGTTTACGAACAGGAGTTTCAGTTTCTGTGATGGCACTTTCATGTATTCTGTCCCACAGTTTCTGCTCCAATGCACTTATTTGGGTTGGGGCAGTATCTTCCATGTCATGCTTATCAAGCATTCCATACCATTTTTCAATAATTTCCTTTTCTTCATCTGTACACCTGTTCTGCAGGTATCTTTCCAGTAATAGATGAAATGCTTCTCTGCTCATTTTTATAGCTTTTAAACTATATGTAAGCTAAGTAGCCCTTATCCCTAAAATAATTTTAAAAAAAATGAAATTTATAGAAACATAATAAAAGCAACCAATAGAAACAGGTACTCTTTAAGATAAAACCGAATTGATTTAAGCGATTGGGTAATGTGATATTCAACTGCTTTTTCGGATATATGAAGCTGCTCAGATATATCCTTAACCGATCGGTGTTCAATTCGGCTCATCCTGAATACTTCGGCAGTTTTTTTTGGAAGTAGAGCAATCCCCCTGGCCAGTGCATCAGATAATTCATTAAGCATCAATAAATAATCGGTATTGTTTACTACCCCATAATTTGCAGAAGCCTTTACGTAATTATGATAGTTTTCCTGAACTAATAATGATTTGTAGTGATTGATGATGCAATATTTTAAACTCCCGAAAAGATAAGCCCCTAATGAATTTATTGTTACTGTTTCTCTTCGTCTCCATAGTTCTACAAAGAGATTTTGTGTTAACTCTTCGGCAAGCTCTTTATGATGTACTTTCTTATAAGCGACCTGATATACCTTTTGCCAGTACCGCAAATACATTTCCTTAAACGCATGCTGGCAACTTCCTTTGAAAAGAACAATTAATTCGTCATCAGATAAGAGCCTGTAATCCATGAATTTAATGTCTGCTTAAAACAAATTTAACAATATAATTCAAACCGTGACACAAAATTTTTACACTTAATATATTGCTATGCGGTGTGACCTAAGCATATACGGACTTACTTCTGACATGCCAGCCTGTTGAAAGCTAATTGCCTTGGAAGGTTTTAACGGCATGTGGCAATCAATACAATTGGTTTTTACCATAGCGTTTTCCAATGTTTTCTGTGTATGTTTTATGGTAGCGTGACAACTTATACATTTTTTTGAATACAATGTTAAGCTTCCTTTGTTCTGATCATGGGGGCTATGACAGGTGGAACATTCGAGAGAATTACTTTTAGTAAAACATTTACTCCCCTCAAGCATCTGGTTTTGCTGACCATGAACATCGAGCTGGGATTCCTGAGCTGATGACACATGTGCATAATATTGTTTAATATCTTCCCCTGGCTTAAAGGAAAATGTAGATTTCAGTAATTCTGCATCATTACCGGAATGACAGATACCACATGCATCAACTCTTTGTTTCCTGGTAAGTGTTTTGTAAAGCACCATAAATTTAGCCTCCTTCCCATCAGGATTTTTCAAATGGAATTCGACATGTTTACCTGCTGGTCCATGACAGCGCTCACAATCAATTCCATAAACAAGAGAAGATTTCAACATTTCGTGAGAAACAATTAAACTGCCATTATTTGCCTTATTACTTTCTATAAAGGAACTATGACATTCTAAGCACCGTGAGTCTATTATTCTTCCAAAATCCGGGCTGCTTGTTCGCAAGCCCGGACTGTTAGCCCATCCATTTATTTGCTTAAAAAAAGAGAGCGGAAGTTGTCTTAATATATTCCCTCTCCATGAGGCATAGGTATAAGCATTTTTACCTGAACCAATAGCAATATCAAATCTTTTAGCCAGATCTTCTTTGCCATTAAAATAAACAACCTGATAGACACCACTATCTCTTTTTTCTATGGCAACTTTTAGGTTTTTATCATACTCATAAACGGAATCAGTACCAAGGTTGATCTGATTATTATTCTCTACCGGACTTGAAGCAGCATAATGAGCATCATTTAAATAAGAACTGGAAATATCTTTATGACATTGGACACATGTTTTTGCACCTGCAATGGATGTTTCTGTTGCTTTCATATTTTTGGAGGTATCCATACATTGGGAGAATAGAATCACCAAAACAGCTATGACACTGAACACAAGGAGTAAACGTCCTTTACGCTTCATAATTTAATTTGCAATTACATTTGTCTAATAAATTGAAGGTAATTAAAATTAAAATAACCTGTATCTGCCAAAACCTTTATACTTTGTTTTCCTTCCTTGAGTGGAATATTCTTTATTTCTATTGTTTTAAAAGTTTTCAATCCTCCGGTGCCGGATATCTTGATCTCTTTTGCGATGAAAACTCCATTAGAAGCCAAAGAAATCCTTCCTTTCGTGTTATCTGAGGCGACATTTAATTTAATAGTATATATTCCTTTTTTCTCTACATCAACAGTATACTGAAGCCACTCTCCTGATTCAATATTATTAACATAGTAAGATTCATATTTGGTACTGTCTTTTGCAATATCCACCCCATCATTTCTATAAATTCTTCCTTTGTTTCCTGCCGTATATTTTCCGGTAGAGACGTGGTAGTCTGCCGTATCTTTATCAAAATAGGCAACACCGTTTCTGCCCAAATCATAATCAACTGCATTCACAGTAGTGGTTTTTCCAACAATATGCTTTTTAAAAGGTTTGGTTTCTGCAGAAAAAGGCTGACGGATCATTGCGTCAATTACATCGTAATGAATAATGGTATTTTCAAGTCTTGCATACGTAGCAAGTTCCATTAACCCACTATACACATTGCTTTCTTTAGGTTTATTTCCATTTCCATTTATATAACTTACAACATCATTATAGTTCAGGTTAGATTTTATTTCCATTGGATTGTTAGCTCCTACTTTCTTTAGAGGCCACCATGCCCAACCGATATTATTGGTTTCAAATAAACGAATGGCCTCTGTAAACCAGACATTTGAATTCTCTCCTGTTTCACCTAGCCAAATAGGAATATTATACTGATCCCTTGTCTTGATCATATTTTCCGCCGATGCCTGATCATTATAGCTCCAGTATTTATGAAAGCTTAGAACCATATTATTGTCCCACTGAGGGAGAATGCCATTGTAATTATTACCCCAGCCATTACCTTCAATTATAATAATGTGTTTTTTATCAACCTCTCTTATTGCTTTTGTAATATCAACCATTAATTTCTTTAATGGCTCATTCTTTTTTTCGTTTATCCCATTCTTGTCTTTTGCAAGATCTTCAAATCCCCAGTTAGGCTCGTTTATGATATCATATCCTCCAACCCAAGGCTCATTGGCATATCGCTCAGCTAATTTCCTCCATAAAGCAATCGTTTTTTCCTGATTAGCCTGACTATCCCATAGTGACGGTTTTGAGGGATCTCGATCTGAAATATTTAAATCATTCCCCTGTCCGCCAGGGGCTGCATGAAGATCTAAAATTAAATACATCTGATTTGCCTTGCACCATGAAAGTAAAGAATCTGTCATCGCAAATCCTTTGTCAAGCCAGGTATTTTGTCCCTTTACAGATTCTTTTTCAATAGGTAACGTATAGAGGTTATAATGCATTGGTAACCTGATTGAATTAAAGCCCCATGCTTTCATTGAATCGACATCAATCTTTCTCGTATGATTGGCAAGCCACAGATCATAAAATTCCTGAGTCTGTTTCTCGCCCATTAACTCTTCAATTCTTTCTCGGATACGATATTGCTGACCTTCATTATTTATTTTTAGCATATATCCTTCCTGGAGCATCCATCCCCCAAGACCAACTCCTCTTAATAAGACATTCTCGCCCTTTTCATTTACAATCTTCTTTCCATCTGCTCTTAAAAAGCCCTGTGCCAAACCAGACGTGGAATACAAAACAGATACCACTATAAAAGAAAATAGCCTTGTTAATGTTAATTTTTGAAACATAAAAAGAGTATAAGTTAAAATGTGTGTTAAAGTTATTTCGGGGGTATATTACCAGATATAGGTTGCAGCATCCCCACTGCCAATCGTATCACTCAGTAATTTACCATTAAAGCTAATATTAAACGTCTGCACATTCTTCCCGCTATTAGCAACTATTAGAACTTTTTTTCCATTAGGGGTTTTAAATGCAACATTGTAAAGATCTTTGGGTTCGCTGGAAGCAATACGCAGAGAACCAGGTCGAACAAATTTAGATGCATGTGCTACCGAATAATAGGCTAGGTTTCTTGTTACTCTATCCTGATCTATTGTTACTGCACCCTGGCACATCGGACATCCCCCTCTATCTGTAAAAGGTTTATTTTCAGGATCTGCTGCTAAATTCCATTCCAAAACATTTCTGCTCCAGTTTCTGGTAGCTCCTATAATGAGTCTTCTAATAGGCGATAAAATATTGATTCTATTTTCATTTGGATCCTCAATAACCATTTGTTCCGTAAAATAAATATTCTTGTCAGGATAAGCATTGTGCACATCAGTCAATGCCTCAATTTCACCACCGTAAAGATGAAAAGCTGACCCATCAATGTATTTCCTGGCATCAGGGTCATTTAGAATCGTAATTGGATAATCCGGACGATCTGCATTATGGTCGTAAATAATAATCTTCGTCTTTAAACCCGCTTTCTGGAAAGCGGGCCCAAGATTATTCTTAATAAAGATTGCCTGATCAGGTGCAACCATCAACAGACTTGGATTATTGCCAGGATGAAGTGGCTCATTTTGAACAGTAATAGCATCTATATGAATTCCTTCTTTGCCCATATCCTGAACATACCTGACAAAGTATTTTGCATAAGCTTCATAAAACTCAGGCTTTAACATTCCTCCTCTTGCATCATAAGATGTTTTCATCCATAGCGGTGGCGACCATGGCGACCCCATTATTTTGATGTTTGGATTAATAGCCAGTATTTCTTTCATTACCGGAATTACATCTATTCGATCAGGGCCCAAATCAAATTTGTTTTGCTCCAAATCTGTTTCTCCCTCAGCTAAATCATTATATGAAAATACTTTCTCATTTAGATCTGAGGCACCTATGGTTAGTCGTATATAGCTAACACCAATGTTATTACCATCAGTAGCAAATAATTCCTTCAGCAAAGCAGCCCTTGCGTTAGGGCTCATTTTAATAAGGTGTTGGGCACTTCCTCCTGTTAATGCGTAACCAAAACCATCTATTGATTGGAAAGACGCTTTCTCATCAACTACAATGGTTGGGTTGTTATTTTTTATGTCAGCAAATTTCAGTGTTCTTTTCTGTTTTGTAAATAGAACTGATTTATCTGCTTTTGTAAGCCATAGATCCACATCATTTTGAGCATCTGCTGCGAATGAAATAAACGAAATAACCAGCCCTAGAATTGACCTGAGCGTTTTTGATCTCATAATTATTAAGTGATGTATATTAGAAATAAAAATAAGAGGTGGACGAGACATCCACCTCTTAGCGTATTATTTAGTACCGCCCCACTCTTTACTCTGAACTATCTTTGTATTATTTAGTTCACCATTTGGAATAGGTAGTGTTTCATTTTTTCCGGCTACAAAACCTTTAAAGGCTAGTTTAGCAGGTGCAAGTCCCCAGCGCACAAGATCAAACCAGCGCTGTCCTTCAGCTGCTAGTTCAATACGTCTTTCTTTCATTATATTATCCATGGTCACGTCCACTGGTTTTAATCCAACCCTGGCTCTTACTGCATTTAAAGCAGCATAAGCTCTGCTTCCTGCTCCAACAGCACCTCCACTTTTCAATACAGCTTCAGCTTCCATTAAGTAGGTGTCTGCCAAACGTATTTCATAAAGATTGTAAGGGAAGTTAAGTTCAAGCTGTCCGCTATTGGCTTTGGTGGATACTCTGCCAGCATATTTTTCAACAAAATAACCAGTATTATCGTTGGCATGTTTATAAGTTACAATACCGGCCTTTTCAAGACTATCTAAATTTGCAACTGTTGGTTTATTACGAGGATCAAAGTGAATGAGCGCGAAGAATTCTTTAGTAAATGGCATAACACTCCATCCCGAAACATAATCAGGAGCTTTATCAGGAATTAGAATATTATAATTCCTTGGCCCCGACATAATCCCGGCTACATTACCCTCTCCACTACCAACATTACCCCAGCCCATATTTGAAGTGCTGTTATAAGAAATTTCAAGAATGGATTCGGCATTGAATTTATTAGCGAGTTTATACAAGTCCTCAAACTTGCTCATTAGCACATAACCATATTTACTAGGTGTAGTGCCGGGCGAAGGACCATTTACATCTGCAAACTCAGTAGCAGCATCAGCAAATTTTTCCTGCCAAAGGTATACTTTACCAAGTACAGCATGAGCCGCTCCCTGGGTTAATCTTCCACCTTCAGTAGTTCTTGGAACCGTTACCGGAAGATTAGGTATAGCTTCTTTTAAATCCAGTTCAATTTGTTTGTAAACATCACCAGGAGGAACCTGTAAAACATTATACCAGTCACTCGTTTCAACGGGTTTTAAAATAAGGGGTATGTTCTTAAATATCCGAACCAGGTCGAAATAAAAGATAGCTCTTAAAGCCTTTGCTTCTGCAATATATCTGTTTTTGGTACTGGCATCCATTTGAATCTCCTCTACCTTTTGTAAAAATATATTGGCTCTATAAACGCCTGTAAAACCTTTTCCCCAAAGATAACTTGGTGCCCCAGATAATGAACTTACGGTATAATTATTCATTGCCTGCAAATCGCCAAGGTCAGATGGAGAATCTCCTCCCGCATAATGATCGTCAGAACCCGAAGAAAAAATATTTAGTTTGGTTAAATAACCGCCTGACTGGTTTCCAAATTGATCATACACCGAGATCAAACTACTAAAAGCCTGTTCAGGAGTTTTATAATAATTAGACTCAAGTATTCTTTCTCTGGGATTTACATCCAGATCCTTTTTACATGACCCCATGAATTGTGCTCCAATAAAAAGAGCAGCTATATATGTTAATTTATTTTTCATTTTGATGTTTATTAAAATCCAACATTTAATCCAACCATAAACGAACGTGCCTGTGGATAGATTCCCTTATCAACTCCAAATACAGTTCCTCCAATTTCAGGATCATACCCTGTGTACTTAGTTATGGTAAAAAGATTTTCGCTCATGACATATACACGTACTTTTTGTGCACCAATTTTTTGAATTACATTTTTAGGAATGTTGTATCCAAGCTGTAATGTTTTTAACCTGAAATAATCTCCTTTTTCAAGATATCTTCTTGTGAAATTAGTGTTGTTTTTGTTGTCGTCCTTTTCAACAACTCTTGGTATGGTAGTCGAGGGGTTTGTTGGTGTCCAACGATTTAGGATGTCAGTTTGCCAGTTAGCGAATGTTACGTCTAAACGACGCAAGCCTTGAAATATCATATTACCACCTGCTCCACTTCCAAACACTACAAAATCAAAATTCTTATAGGCCATATTTATTGTTAGGCCATAAGTATATTTTGGAATCGGGCTTCCCAGATACGTTCTATCTGCTGCCTCAATTTGATTATCGCCATTTAAATTGGCAAACTTAACATCTCCGGGTTTTGCATTAGGCTGCAGCTTAGTTCCCCCTGGCCCAACATAACTATCAATTTCCGCTTGATTTTGAAAAATACCAAGTGTTTCGTAACCGTAGAATTCATTGAAAGAGTGCCCTATTCCTGTTCGGGTAATATTGCCCATACCCTGAAAGCTTTGTGCTTCATCTTCAATAAATAATTTACCTGTGGCAAGTTTAGTAACTTTGTTTTTTAAGAAGGAAACATTTCCATTTACGCCGAGGTTAAATTCCCCAAATGTTTTACGATATCCAAGTTCAAGTTCCAGTCCCTTATTTTCCATATCTCCAATGTTTTGTGCTGGGGCTCCAGCTACACCCAGGTAACTTGGAGGTGTTGGATATTGAAGTACTCCGACTGTTTTCTTTTTATAAACATCAAAGGCCACAGTAAAGTTGGTGAATATGGTAGCATCAAAACCTAATGTTGTCTGGCGGGTTTCTTCCCATTTTAAATCCGGATTAGAAGGTGCCGCCGGGCTCCATCCTATGGAGCTTACATCCGTTGTTCCGAAAGTATAGTTACGCCCACTTGAAACCAGGGCATTGTAGGCAAAATTGGAAATTTGATCGTTACCTGTCACACCATAACCTCCACGGATTTTAAAGAAATTTATAACTTCATTTTCCTTCCAGAAATTCTCTTTGGTAGGCACCCATCCTAATGAAAATGAAGGGAAGTATCCGAACTTATTGTTATCACCAAAACGCGATGAACCATCTCTTCTGATAATACCGGTGAAGAGGTATTTTTCGTCATAATTATAAGATATACGGGAGAATAAAGAGTTAACTTTATGAACAGTTCCATCGTTTCCATCTGCAGTTCTGTCTGCAGTAACTGGCTTATAATTTAAATTTGCTTCTTCAAAGTTATTTGCAATAATATTGTTGAATGTTACATTTAAAGTTTTGACATTCTCGTCAAGATATATTCCCTGACCAACTATAATATTCGCATTATGTTTTCCAAATGTTTTTGAATAACTCAACGTATTTTCAAAATTATAATTCAAAACATTGTTCCAATTGCGTACAAATGAATTTTTAGTTCTGATATTGGATGAGTTTAAATAGGCCACCGGATTAAATGCATCATCGCCATAAAATGCGATCTTGGTTCCTAACGTTGATCTAAAAACTAAATCCTTAATAGGCTGTACTTCTGCAAATGCATTTCCAATTATGTTATGATCCCAGCCATAATTCCCAAGCCTTGTTTGAATATAAGCAAGAGGATTGATTAATTCCTGGCCAACCCAAGGTGATAATCCAAATGGATTTCCATTTTTATCTCTTAAAACATTTGGTGTTGTATATGGTGGTTTTGAAATAAGATCCGGATTGGTTTCAATCGCCGGAGTGGTTGGATCTAAACCAATTGCAGAACTCAAAGGCCCGCCAAATTCATTATTTGTATTACCTAAACTGCTATTTACAGAATGGCTATATCCTAAGTTTTCTCCAACAGTTAACCATTTTGCAAGCTTATGGGTAGAATTTAAACGAACATTCGCTCTGTTCCATTTTGAAATCGGACTTGCAACTATACCTTCCTGCTTTATGTATCCGAAAGATGAATAAAATGTAGATTTCTCTCCACCACCTGCGATACTAAATTCATGGGTTTGTCTCCTGGCATCATTGTTAAATATAATATCCTGCCAATCGGTTCCCTTGCCTAGTGCGGCGGGATTCGCAAATGGTAAAGTTGCATTAGGATCTGTATTTTTTGCAGCTTCATTTCTAAGTGTAGCATACTCCGATGCATTTAACAGATCCAAAGTTTTTGCAGGTGCAGAAGTACCGTAAAATCCATTATAATTAATTTGAAGAAGTCCGGATTTACCTCGCTTAGTTGTTACTATGATGACACCATTTGCAGCACGGGCTCCATAAATAGCTTGCGATGCTGCATCTTTTAAAACTTCTATAGATTCAATATCAGATTGATTTAGGTATCCAATACCTCCATTATCTACAATCACTCCATCAACCACCCATAGAGGGTTGTTATTACCATCTTTTGCGAAGGTAGTATACCCTCTAATCCGCACGGTAGCTGCACTTCCCGGCTGCCCGTTGTTTGTTGCTATGGTTACTCCTGAAGTTCTGCCTTGTAAAGCTTGTTCCACCCTATTTATCGGCATGCTTTCCAGGTCCTTAGCTTTTACACTTGAAATTGACCCCGTAACGTTGCTCTTTTTCTGCGTTCCATAACCAACTACTACTACCTCTCCCAATGCAGTAACATCCGTCTCTAAGGCGATGTTAACAGAGGAGCTATTAGTTACGGTTATTGTTTGCGAAACCATCCCCAATTGGCTGATGATTAGTTTTGATCCTACAGATGGAACCGGGATCTTAAAATTTCCGTTGGCGTCTGTGAGTGTTGCTTTTGTGGTGCCTTGTAATGTTACGGTAACTCCTGGCAATGGTTTTCCATCGCTCTTGTCTGTTACCTTACCCGTTGCTGTTACTTCCTGTGCCAATGAGGCAAATGGAGACATAAGAAGACAGCAAACGAAGAAAATAAGTGTAAGACTTCTTTTCATACAATAAGATTTAGTTTAGTTTATAATTGGTTAATTTGGCTTCCACCTGGCGGTTTTGGCTAATTCAAATCTATACCTGGAAATGGTTTTTATAATATTTCCATACCACTACACTACCCCTACAAAAAGAAATTCAAAGGCATTATTACAACACAAGCACCACTACATCACCACTACAGCGAGAAACTAAACTACTGATTTACAATACCATTACCTTAATCAAGAACCCTCAGCAGTTCTTGATATTTGTATGAGGAAATCATACAGGTTGGTTTCAGACTGAATATGCAGTTTTTTCCTTAACCGGTACCTTCCTACCTCCACTGCTTTTATGGTAATATTCATGAGCTGAGCTATTTCCTTGGTAGAAAGGTTCATTTTAAGATAAGCGCACAATTTAAGCTCATTTGGGGTAAGCTCCGGAAACTGATCTTTTAGCTTATTAAAGAAATTAGTATTAACTGTATTAAAATGAATTGAAAAGTTTTCCCAATCCTGGTCACTCTTTTCAACATCCCTAATCAGGCGGATCAAGTGTCTGAAACTTGGCGAGCTGTCGTTGATATCATGATTTTTAATTACAGCTGAAATCACTTCTTTTATTTTAGCCAGCACCTTGCCTCTCTGCACCAGGTGCATGGTCATATTAGATAGCTCTCTATTTTTATAATTTACATCGGCTTCCAGCTTTTCGTATTCTAAACGGACAATTTCCTTTTCGCTACGATCCATTTCAAGCTGATGTAGATAGCTTAATCTGGTCTGGGCTTTAATATGTTTCTTCTTTTGCCATTTAAAGAACATATAGATAATTACTCCCAGGAGCAATATATAGAACATGTACATCCATATTGTTTGATACCAGGCGGGTAAAATTTCAAAAGTATACCCAACCACGTCAGATTCATTACCAAAACTATTTCTGGCCCTAACATTAAATGTATATTTCCCTGCAGGCAGATTAGTATAATCTTTTTCACTTTTTTGGGTCCACGACGACCATTCTTTATCAAAACCAACAAGTTGATAGCTGAATTCAATATTTGCCTGATGCTCAAATAGCGTAGAAGAATATTCAAAATGGAGAGAACTGTACACATTGTCAAGTTTTAAAACTGAGGACAAATCCTGAGTTTTTACCATTTTATTTTTATTCAGGAAATAACCACCAAAGATTGTGCTATCCTTTTTACCAAAAAGCTTTACTGAGCCTAGTAAAACATTAGGTTTTGGGATATTTTCCAAATACTTAGCATAATTTAAATGATAAGCACCTTTATTAGCACCTATAAATACATTCTCGTCATTCAGATAATAAATAGACTCAAATCCCCCAACAATTTTCCCATCTAGCTGAGGAAAATAATGTATTGTAAATGATTTTGCAGATGTGGGATGCCCAAAGTCCAATATTCCTACTTTTTTATCTGAAACAAACCATAAATTCCCTTTGGTATCTTCTTTTAAATATTGGATTCGCATTTGCTTTAATGCTTCACTAAGTAAGGCGAAAGGCTTAAATTTATCTTTTGCAGCATCATATTCATATACACCATTTTTAGTTGCAACTACAACCCGATTCTTAATTTTAAAAATATAATTATACAAATGTGAAGGCAATCCTTGTTTATCTGTATAGATGGTGTATTTCTTTATCTTTTTAAAATCATCTGACAATTCAATTTTATATACCCCATGATATGGATGCGACGCCCATAAGTTATTATTGGCATCGAATGCGATAAATCTTAATGATTCTGTACGCCCTTCAATTTTGCCCTGATTGGTAAAACTTCCATTCCTATAACTTATTTTTTGGAGGCCCAGATAGGTACCAGCTATAATATCTTGTGAAGGATAAACCTCTGAAGTTGGCTCAAACAACCATGTTCCCGGCCGATTATATATTTGATGGGCAACATCATCTTCAATTTCAAAAAAACCATCTTCATGCCCCATTAAAAGTTTATTGTTGATTTCACTAAGATTCCAGACCTGTCCTTTAGAGTTTTTAACTTCCGTAAATGCTTTGGTCGACAAACTTAAATCTACAATACCTGTCTCTATTTGTGTTACATACAAACCGTTTGATGTTCCTATATATAATTTCCCATTGAAATTACGTATAGCATAGCTTGTTATCTGTTTATTCTTATCAGGAAATATGCTTTTTACTGCGCTATTAATGGCAACATAATCAATCCCATCATTCAGCGCTAACCAAAGATTTTTGCTTCTATCAGTAATAAAGCCTCTTACATTGTTATTCTGCAAACCATCTTTATAGGTATATTTTTGTAAAACTTTTCCCTGTTTATTAATAATTAGAACCCCTGCTGAGGTAGTTCCAATAACGTATTTATTGCTGTCTATCCTATCGGCACCATATATCCTGTCGTTATAAAACACCTGATCCAGATTTGTTGGTTTAGGCAGGAGTTTCCCCTTGTGCATTAAAAAAAGTCCATTTTTTAACGTAGCTACAAGCATTGTGTCTTTATTGTATGCCATTATGGAAGTCACTGCAGATTTTAATAATGCCGGATCTGAGCAATATGGTTTCCAGATCTCACCATCATAAATCATTAATCCGTGCCCTTTGGAATGAGCAAAAAACTGATGATTACTCTTACCTGCAAATTGCCATTCTACGTCTGGCTTATAGGTTTTTACAACACCATCTTTATAATAAAGAATGACGCTGGTTGTTCTGAAAACTACGGCATCATCTATAATAGCAACATTCCATATATCGGCAAAACTTCGGTACTTTTCAGGGATGAGAGGGATAATTGAATGATATTTCAGGATTCCATTTTTTTCGGGATAAAAGTATCCGGCCTCATCTTGTCCCCCAATAAAAATCCTATCGTGCGAATCTATTTCAACAGATCTTACAGAAGTAAAATTTGGCAATTTAATAAGATTCCAGAATCGGCCGTCGAACGTTAGTAAGCCTTCATTATTACCAAAATATAAGATACCGTTCTTGTCCTGCGCAATATCCCAATTTTGCATTCCGGCTTTATACTGGTCATTATTATAGTTAAGTATTTGAGGTGTACCAATTTGGCCCAGACCTTCAAAATGGGTAAAACAATATAGAATTAGAATGATTAGTAGAGTTTTCCTCATAAATTATAACAGACAAAAAAATCCGTATTTGGTTAGCTACCCAAAATACGGATTTTTGATCAACATAGGTATTTCACCTAAAAAATCAAGCCCTACATAAAGCTTCCGTCTCCACGGCGCATAATGCCTCTACCACCACGTCCTTGAGAACCAGACCATTTTTGCAATCTCATACTAAGTTTAAGCATAAAGTATCGACTGATGGGATTTACTCTTGTATTTATATAACCACCATCATCTGGTTGTTGTGTTCTCAGAAAATTATTCTGATTTAAAATGTCGAATGCCTGAAAAGTGATCTGCCCTCTTCGATTAAACAGTTGGCGTTCCAAACTTGCATTTATCACTAAAGGACTATTATTTGTATTTCCGACTATACCATTTATGAACTGCTTACTGCCATTGTAACCCAACATCCATACGTCCCATAAATATAATCTTCCATCTAAATTAAGAGAAAGCGTGTTGATTTCATTATTACCGGAACGAAGTGTTGAATTAGATTTCTCGTTTTTGTATCCGATGTTCGGATTGATTTCGAACCATTCTGTAGGATTAATTTTTGGGCCAAAACGCTGATCGAAAGAAGTAATATCAGTAGTATTCAAGATACCGTCTCGCATACTCAGACTATGATTATAACTCACCGTACCATTAAGTTGCAAATTATACTTTCTGTTGTTGAGTTGCTTACTGATGTTGTAATTACCGGTCAGCCTATATACTCCACTAACATTCAAAAAGCGTGTTTCATTAATTTTACTACCAGGCAGGTTCGGATCTGGATTGTCAACAGTTGCCACATTTCTGATTACCGCGTTTTCTGTATATGCCCCATTTACGTTTAGTGAAAGATTGAGCTTGGAGTTTGCAATATAATTATTGTAATCACCTCTTAAAGTATGCACAAAAGTGGCAATAAGGTCTGGATTACCTATAACTGGATTATTTGGATTTGTAACATCCCTTACCGGTTGTATCTGATCAAATGTTGGTTCTACTGCATTCCCTGAATAGTTCAAAGACACTCTTTGTTGTCTGCTCCAACGATATTCAAATCTTGCAATAGGGATCAGGTTAAAACTACTCCGGTTAGTTGTCGTACCCAGACTTACCTTAGTACCGGATAATAAAGCTGGAACACCGGTTAAACCAACTGAAAAACGAACTTTGGAAGCATTAGTCATTCCATATCTAAAATTCAACGCCAACCGACCCTGTGTAAAGGAATAGTTATAAATGTTACTTAATGAATCTATGATACCTGAAACGCCACCCTCTAAAATATCCCTTGTAGTCGCGGTATTGTCATACCCATTATAATTTATCTGTGCATTCACCTCGAATTGAGTATTTACTCCAAGAGGCTCAACATAAGTCATACTTCCGCGATAATTATCACGTCGATTCTTACGTGCTATAATCTGATTAATTATAGAATCTTTACCGTCTTGTGCCGCTTCAGTATAAAAAGTTGTGAAATTGTATCTTTCTTGCTCATTATCCTGATTGTTTTTATTCAAATCTATCTGTGTTGAAAAATTCCTTCTGTATTTTTTAAACAGATGCTGATAAAAAGCAGAAATACCAAATTGAGGTGCTGTGCTGGAATTTGAATTTGTTATGCGACGGTCCTGATCCAGCCCCATTGAAAGACTACTACCCCTTTGGCTTAAGGTAGAGGAACCATTGTTATCAGTAGAATTAGACTGGAATGTCGGGACAACTTTAAGGTAATTACTTGAGTCCAGGTTTACTTCAAATTCAAGCTTAAAATTATGATTGTTTGATTTTTGCAAGCCCGTATTCGAACTGTTGGAGTGCAATTGTCCATTATTTAAAATACTTAGGGATTCGGTCTCATTCAAATTTTCTCCATTGGAATTTTGAAATTGATAGCCCAAATTATAGTCTATTTTTTTCCCGATTTTATCACGCAAACTAAATCTGGCATTTGCATTCTTTGTCGAGCCACTTAATGCATTAAGATTAATTGCATCTTTATAATTACCGTTTATACCCATCTGTTGATTTCCGTTAATTCGCGTAGCAAATAATCCGGCCTCCTTTCTTTCCTTACTGCCTCCAGCGGTATTCAGATTCATCATATTTCCAACAGACTTATCTGTTCTTGTAGTAATATTCAATATTTTTTCAGGATCACCATCCTTTACGCCTGTACGGGCGGCCTGATCACCATAGTCATCAACAATCTGAATTTTATCAACGATCTCAGCAGGAAGATTCTTAATTGCATTTGCGATGTCACCTCCAAGATATTCCTTTCCATTCAATTTGGCCTTAGTAACTGCTTCTCCCTGATGGACTAAACTTCCATCAGTACCGACCTCCATACCTTCCATCTTTTTGAGCAGTTCGTCTACAGTAGCATTCTTTCGGACAATGTAATCGCTGGCCTTGTATTCAACTGTATCTGTTTTATAGGTAATAGAAGGTGTTCCATTAATAACTACTTCATTCAAAGTATTATGCTCTTCTTTAAGAACTATTGGATCCATCACAATCCTTGGGCTTGTGTCGTTTTGTTTAAAACGCATTGCTGGGGTATTAACATACCCAATACTCTGAACTACAATAATGTAAGTTGCTGACTTTACATTTCTAAAAACAAATACACCATCATTATTAGTACTGGTTTTTAGGGTATCCTTGTCGGAAGTTAAACTAACAGTTGCGCCAATTACACCGAGGTCTGTAGAATCCTTTACAATTCCGCTTATCTCACGCGTGGGCAATGGCGGAGGAGGGTTTTGTTGCCCCTGTGCATAAAGTACTACAGAACTGAATACCAGTAGAAATAATACAATAGCAGGTCTCAATGCATTATATAAATAATTCATTTTTCGTTTGTGTGGTTTATTTGTGTGTGAGTAGTATCTATGTATACAGCTTATTTAAGGATATATTTTCCCCAAAAATCTGTTGGGCTGGTTAATGCTTGAAAATCAATTCCAGAACGTCTAGGGCCGAAGTTACCACCGCCTCCGCCTCCTCTGTTACCAGCAAAGCCGCCTCTTCCTCCGTCGCCGTCACCACCGCCGCCATCTGGTCTCTGAAATTGTAAACCATTTAATTTTATATTATATGCAAATTCCTTTGGTGCATCTTTCGAAATGCCCAACTCTTCAAACGGGATTGCCAATTCGTAGAAGAATGCTTTATCATTCCCGATACTAGCAAATGCCTTTATACCTAAATCGTTATAAACGGAAATAAGGGTATCAGTTGTTTTTTTAAACCCGCTGATCTTAATTTCCTTGACCTGACTTAATTGCCTTTTTTGCATTACAGCCATCATAGAATCTCTTTGTTCAGAGGTTTGTGTTCCCCCTCCTCCGCCACCCATTATAGCACCCATTTGACGTCTTCCACCTCCTTGTCCACCACCTTGTGCAGGCCGGCTAATCAATGGATATGTAAGTGTAATGCTTTCCTTTTCTTTCTTTTTCCCTTCGGTATTTATAGCCAAAGTAATTCCTCCGGCAAGAATTTTTGAATTATTAGCTACATCTGTAGATTTAATAACAAGGTATAGGTTCTTATCATCGTTACTTATGGTATAGAAAATATTAGTCCGTTTATTTTCAGCCTGGAAAGTATCGTTCCATTCTGTATTTCTTCCATCAACTTTTATGTTAGTCGGAGCAGTTACACTACCTTCCTGCACATCTTTAAGTTTTTGTGCTTGCACTGTCATGCAAAAACCAGCCAGTAATAAAGTATTTGCGGTGATTTTTAAGAATATTGATTTCATATTTGGTGAAAGTTTTGTCATTAACTATAGCTTTGGAATTATGACTCACTAAACTTGCTTAGGTTTAATCCTAATGAGCAAGTTTAGCGGTTAATATTCTTGTTACAATCAATTTTACAATAGAATTCCACCTCAATACAAATTAATGGGCTTCCTGTACTTCCTTTTTTTGTTGAAATATGTAGATCAGATAAGCCAGGGCGGGCAGAATAAATATACTGCCAATCAATAAGGCATAACCTAATGTATCTATCGCCTTTGCTTGTCCCTGATGGGTAAGTAACGATAAATTAGCCCCATTTTTAAGGAGTACGATGTCTGGGAAATGGCTGTATGTAGCAGCAAATAAGATCATAGCAACCTGAAATCCTGCAAGTAAACGAAGCAATATGGGCTTCTTCCGCTGAAGTAAGAAAAACATAATAATCAATGAAATACTAGCAGCAATAATGGCGATCAAACCCAAAGTGTCTCCAAAAATCCAACTTGCTAATGGGATGTTTTCATGATAAGCAGCAACAAAAACTAGCGCTCCACAAAACATAACCGTATAGATTGTCCGCCTTGCTTTTCCGATAAAGAAGCTTCTGTCATCGTCAGCCGCCTGCCCTATGATAAAAATAGTGGCCAAAAAACCACATATACTAACTGTAAATACCCCAACAGAAACAGAGAACCAGTTTAGCCAGCTAAAAACATAGGCTGATAGAAAATCTTGTGCCTGAACATCTATTTGACCCGATACAGAACTGGCAGCAATTATCCCAAGGAAAAATGGGGTGATTAAGCTTGAATAAATAAAAATTGGGGTATATACCTTTTGCATATCATCTTTAACGGCATCATAGTTTCTAAATACGAAGGCAGTTCCTCGAGCAATAATACCAAGCAACATACATACTAATGGAATATGCAGATAGATTGAAACTGTAGTATAAATTTTAGGGAAACCAACAAAAAGGATAACAATAGCAATAATTAACCACATATGATTTGCTTCCCATATAGGGCCAATAGCTTCATACATAGTTTTACGCGTTTTAGATCGATTACCTTTGGAAGTAAACAATTCTATAATTCCCGCTCCAAAATCTGCACCACCTAATAGGATATATAATAGAATTGATGTCCACAGGAAAACAATAACAACATAGATCATAGTATTAATTTTTAGGTAGTTTGGAAGTAGAATCATATAATTTACCAACCATCGTAATCTGACGGTAAAGCAATAAACTCACTATAATAGCCAACGAAATGTATACTGCAGTAAAGAGATAGAAGGAATAAGCAATTCCAGGCATTGGCGTTGCAGCATCCGCAGTCCGCATAACCCCGTTGATAATCCAGGGTTGTCGTCCCACCTCTGTTACTGTCCACCCTGCCTCCAAAGCTATAAATCCCATAGGAGTTGCAATTACAAAAAGCTTTAATAGCCAGTTGCTCTTAAGCCATCGCCTCTTTTTCCAAAGGGCTATAAAGTACAATAAAGCAATGAACACCATTGCCATTCCAAGTCCAACCATAATCTGAAAGGCATAATGCGTTACCGCTACCGGAGGTTGGTCTTCTTTTGGGATCACGTCGAGACCTTTAACTTCTCCATTAAAATCTCCTGTAGTCATAAAACTAAGCAGGCCAGGAATTTTAATTGCATATTCAACTCTTTTATTCGCTGTGTCTGGTATCCCTCCAATAATTAATGGCGCATTTCTTTCTGTATGAAAATGAGCCTCCATAGCTGCGAGTTTTGCGGGCTGGCGATGAGCAACATCCTTGGCAGAAATATCACCACTGATAGGCTGCAAGCAAGCTGCAACTGTTCCAAATACTGCTGCTATTTTAAAAGCTTTACTGTGAAAGAGCACATTTCTCCCTCTAAGAATCATCAGGGCGTGTACACCTGCTACGGCAAATCCGGTAGATACAAATGCAGCAACCGACATATGGAGCGCCTGAGAAAACCAGGCATCATTAAACATTGCCTTTATAGGATCTATATTTAAATACTTGCCATCTACAAAGTCAAAACCTGCGGGGCTGTTCATCCAGGCATTTGCAGCAACCACAAGAATCCCTGACAATAACCCACTTATTCCTACAACAACACCAGTAACCCAGTGAAACCACGGATTTAACTTGTCCCATCCATATAAATAAAACCCAAGGGCTATCGCTTCAATAAAAAATGCCGTCCCCTCTAAAGAAAACGGCATTCCAAATATAGGACCTGCGTGCTCCATAAATGTTGGCCACAGGAGTCCTAGTTCAAAAGATAATACCGTTCCTGAAACCGCTCCCGTTGCAAAAAATATTGCAACACCCTTGCTCCAGGCTTTTGTAACGTCCTTATAAACAGCCTTTTTTGTTTTTAGCCAGTAAAAATGAGCAACTGACATAAAAAAGGGCATCACCATGCCAATACATGCAAAAACAATGTGAAAGCCAAGAGAAAAGGCCATCTGGAGTCGGGCAGCTAAAAAATCGTCCATAGTTAGGGGTTAATAAACGTTAGTCGCTAAAAGAAATAGTCAAGCAAAAGTACGTGTTTTAAGCACAGGAACCCAATTTTAGATAGTATTTCAAGCAATACTTTTATCATTATTTCAATGTGTTTACAATTCTATAAAAATAATTATATTTCTTTAAAAGAACCATAAAACAAACTATTAAGAAAATAAATTTGTTAAAAGAGATATTTATAAATATGTTTGATACCTGTTGATCACTAACATTTCAAAAGACAACTGATGAATACATTAAAGTTTAAATACATCCTTACAATTGTTGGAATTATATTTTTAACGTCTGCTTGCAAAAAGAGTAAACCTAAAGAAGAAAAACCTGCTGAAACGGATAAACCGGTTATTACAGATCCCGATAAAAAACTATTTATCCCCATAAAACTGGAATCGGAAAATCTGATTATTAACCTCAAATACGTCGAAAACTCAGCTCTTATTTCAGAAGTTAATAGTTCAGATGGTTATAGTGTTAAAATTACTTACCAGAACCAGTTGCCATCTGAGTGTCTTAAATACAAAAGCAACATACCTTTTAAATCTATTTATTTTAGAAAAACAGCCAATACAGATTTAAAGGTTACATTTTTCGATATAGATGGTAAAGTAGATACGCCTACCGGCTCTCTGATGTTGACGAGAAATACTAAAGAACAACTGATTTCTATTCAAGCATCGGGCAATGGTCCCTCTTATCCCTATAAGGAAAGTACATGGTCATATAGCGCAGATGGAAATGTATCAGGTATTATCG
Source organism: uncultured Pedobacter sp. (assembly GCF_946479715.1). Next base: position 35,267 of record NZ_CAMLHF010000007.1, read on the forward strand.
TAAAAGGTTCTCCTAATGATACGTCTCCTGTTAAATACACTCATGATGAAAAAAATGGGATCTTCAAGAACGTGCAGCATGCTCAATTGTTATTTCTGGAATTGGGCTACAGCTTTTTTTGTGCTGATATAAACAACAGGTTAAGCTATTTAAATACAGATAAGCCACTGGAAAATACCGATTTCAGTTATCAATACAATAATGATGATTATCCTAAACAGTTTACCATGATTCAAAGTAAGCAAACTTTTAAGATCTCTTATGCCGAACTTAAATAATGGCCTTATTCTTTTAATAATTTTTGTGCTCTAAATAAATTATCAGAACACTGAAGAATTTTGGCCCTCAACTTTGGATTATAGCGGGGGTTCCTTTCTAAAAAGTCTTGAACAATTTTTAGGGCCTCCGCGCTCTGATAATACCCAAATGTAGATTGAAGCCAGTTTTGAGGAAAAAAGATATCTCCTGTTTTTTGTATTTCAGCCAACATATCCAGACTCTTCGCTAAATATTTAAACGAACTAGTTTGTCTTAGTGGGTGATGAAGATAATATAGAGCAGCCCCCACATTTGATTCCTTTTCTCTATTCGATTTTAGTTCAAGGCTCTTAAAAAAGGCGTCCCTTTTTGTTTCTGCAGAAGACACAGCAGGCATAATAAACTCAAACCTTTTCCTTCTATCTGCGTTGCTTATCCGCTTAAGCTGCTTATCTAAAATTAAACTATCACCCCCCCTCAATACAAGAGAAAAGGCCAACGAGGTATAATCATCTTCTGTTAGTTTTACTCCTGCCGGAACTTTTTGAATTTCCCAAATTCGATGTAACCTTTCACCGGCTTTAGCTGATAGATATATGTCTTGGTAGGTTTTAAAAAGCACTTTCTTATTATTAGGTAAACTTTGCTTCTGCATACTGTCCCACAAACTGTTTTCCAATGATGTGGATACAGCAATACGTTCTGGGGCTGAAATAAATCCCCAGTAAATACTGCTTATATAATTGGTCATCAGTTTCAGATTTAGCTCTTCTTTTTCTTGATCCAGCCCTTTTACAAACAGGTTTAACAGCTCCGATGGCTTAATATACCTCCCATTTAACATATTCTCATACAATGAAATGTAAGCAGCAGCCCTGCTCAAAGGCTTATCAATCAAATATATCTCATTAAACATTGCTTTATCCAATGGCCAAAGACCATACCCCTGTCCTGATGAGTTAAACAGAACAAATGACGGTATATCCATTCCAGCAGCAGTTTTTAATTTCACTTCTTTATTATCCAGGCTAACCGTTAATTCTTTACTATAACCAGGATAATAAAGAGTTATTTCTATTAATTGTGGCCAAATCCTATCTGGTCCATACTCCGGCCTCTGCTTAATTATAAACTCACTAATTTTATTACCGACAGCCTTAATCGAATAGTCTACCAAAGGTCTTCCTGCCTCATTTACCCAAACCTTATTCCATTTATCTAAATCATGCCCCGAGTGCTTATCAAGAATTGTAATTAGATCTGGCCAGGAAGCATTTTTATTCGCAAATTTCTTCAGGTATTCCTGTACACCTAACTGAAATTTATCCATTCCCATTAAGCGTTCCAGTTGCCTCATCATAATTGGAGCTTTATGATAAATGATATTTCCATAAAGTGTACCTGCATCTTTTAAATTGTCTAAATCTTGTCTTATTGGGTTTGAACCGGTAGTACGATCTACACCATAAGCCGCAGGGAAATGATCTATCAAAAACTTAAGGTCAAACGCTTCTTTTCCTGTAATGCTTTCCGCGCTCTTATCAGCCATAAAGTTTGCAAAAACTTCTTTCATCCAAACATCTGTAAACCAGTTCATGGTAACCAAATCTCCAAACCACATATGAGCAGTTTCATGAGCTATTAAGTTATTGCGACCATTTAGTTGATCCTTAGTAGCGCCTTCATCCAGAAATAAAGCCGATGATTTATACTGAATTGCACCTACATGTTCCATCCCTCCAAATTGAAAATCCGGAATAGCAACAAAACCAAATTTTTGAAAAGGATAAGGAATTCCGGTCCATTGTTCTAAGTAATTCAAGGACTTCGAATGAATGTTAAACACTTCATTCAAGCTGTTTTTTATGATTAAAGAGTCAGTTTCTCGATACAAAAAATCGGTCATCATTTTTCCAACTTTGCCCTTTGCAATCGTAAATTTTCCGGCTGCAAAAGCAAACAAATAAGTGCTTAAGGTATCTGATGTATTAAATCGGTAGGTTTTACGGTTGTTTGTAACCAATGAGTCTTTTAATGCAGCGTTAGCTAATGCCTTCCAATCCGCTGGAATTTTTAAAGTTAGATTATATGTCGCTTTTAAATCGGGCTGATCAAAGCAAGGAAAAACTGTTCTGGCTCTATCTGGAACAAACAACGTATATAAATAATCACTGTTCCTGTTAAGTGCGGCCTCGCCTGCCTCAAAACTCACACCTATTACATTCTCTCCTTGTTTTAGGTATTTGGAATCTATAATAAGGTGTTCATCTTTATGATTCACCACTATAGATACACTATTTACGTCTAAGCTCTTTATCTTTTTAGCATCCTCTCTAAAATCCAGTTGTAATGGATATTTATTAGTATTAAGTTGAAATGCAATCTCTTCTTTAGCATTTATAACCTCACTCCTATTCTTAGGAATGTCCAGTTCAATTTTGTAATTGATATTACTTAGAATTGATTTACGATAAATAGCGAGCTTTTTGGAGACTCCTGCCTCCAATATTGGTTCTGAGACATATTTCGTACCAGAACAAGAGATAAGAAAGAGCGCTAAAATTGCTATTGTATTACGCAAATTGACCATGGCAACGAATTTAAGATTTTGTTGAATTAAAGCATCAAATAAGTGGTAATTTAGCGTCAACAAAACTTAGATCAGTTCTGTTCAAACTGACTGATCACCTAAAACAAATTTATGATCATGAAAAAGACATTAACAACAGTACTGCTTATTGCTCTAGCAGTATCATTACAATCTGAACTTAAAGCACAAGGCGTAAAAATGCCTCAACCAAGCTCAGGACAGACCATTTCTCAGGATTTTGGTCTAGGTAAAGTAACCATCAATTATTCTAGGCCAAACACTAAAGGACGTAAAATCTTTGGCGGACTGGAACCATATGGTTCAGTATGGAGAACCGGCGCTAATTCCGCAACTACTATCGCTTTTACTGAGGCGGTTAAAATTGGAGGAAAAGACCTTGCTGCCGGAGAATATGAATTATTTACCATTCCAGGAGAGAGTGAGTGGACCATAATCATAAACAAAGGATCAAAACAATGGGGTGCCTACGAGTATAAAGAAAGTGATGATATATTACGTATAAAGGTTAAGCCAACAAAGCTTAAAGAGAAAGTAGAAACATTTACGATTCAATTTGCTGACGTTTATCCAAATACTGCCAAATTGCAGTTAATGTGGGAAAACACTGCTTTAACGGTTGATTTATCTACTGATTTTGATGCCAAAGTGATGGCAGGTATTGATGAGGCAATGAAAGGAGAGAAAAAACCTTACTTCCAGGCTGCATACTATTACCTTGAAACTGGAAAAGACTTAAGCAAAGCACTTGAATGGGCTACCGCTGCTGAAACTGCAGATCCTAAAGCACCATGGGTTAAATTACTTAAAGGACGTGTTCAATTAAAATCAGGAGATAAGAAAGCTGCTGCTGCTACCGCAGAAGAGGGCATAAAATTAGCGACTGAGATTAAAAACCCTGAATATATTAGATTACATACTGGCTTATTAGCTGAAACAAAAAAATAATATTATCCAAAACATAAATAAAGACAGGATACCATAAATCAGCATCCTGTCTTTATTTATCCAATTACTCAAGCACTATGTGCTTAATATTCCTTCTATCAAATGTATAGGTGATATGAACCTTCCCATCTTTAGTCTGAATTATTGACGGATAACTGAACTCCTTTTTAGTATCACCGTCTTCGAGTTTTAGAATATCATTCCATTTTTCCCCATCTTCCGACAAAGCGACGTTTAATTTATATCGCCCATTAAACCATTCCTTACCTGGAACAGTTGGATTATAAACAATCATATGCTTACCATCTTTCAATGTTTGAGCATCAGTTCCTGAATTAGGGTTCATCAAAGTAGTAGCGCTTAATTTACCCCATGTTTTCCCACTATCTTCCGACCACGATTCAACAACAACCCCCTGTTTACTGCGACATAATATCTGTAGTTTATGGCCCTCATGAGATAATATACTTGGCTGGATTACATCAAATTTACTATCTGCATCAACAGGTATAATTGTCCATGTTTTACCTCCATCTACAGATCGTTCTATATGCACACTCCACTTATCCTCAGTTTCAGTACTTGATGGAGACAAAATTGTCCCGTCAGCTAACTCAATAGGTTTATTTTTTATTGGTCCCAACACTCCTTCCGGCAAACGGGTTTTAGCAGACCATGTTTTGCCATTATCATCGGATGTTTGCACCATTCCCCACCATTCTCTTGGCGAGGGTCCTTCTTTATAGAACAAAAAAAGTTTTCCCTTCTTTGTTTTAAATAACACCGGATTCCATAAAGGAGAAGACCATTCACCATTCATTTTACCATCGGCAACGGCAACAGGACTAGTCCATTTTCCCTGTTCATTTGTAGATAACCAGATCCTTACATCTTTACTTCCCTCATGACTACCGCCAAACCATGCAGCCATTAATTTCCCTCCCTCAATTTCAACCAATGTAGATGCATGGCATTGATCAAATGGAGGATTGTTAAATATCAGTTCAGCAGTTACCTTTTTCCATGTATGCTGTCCAAATACCACAACAGTACAAACAGTTAAAACGAAAGCAGTTAAAAAAAATCGTATCATATTAAATATTATTTTTCTCCCCCGGCAATTCCTGTTTTCTTCATCATACTCTGAATAATTACCGACAAAAGAACTACCAATAAACACCCAATCACATTTAGCCATAGGTAAGCAACAAGATCAAGTTTACCAATAATTATAATCACCAGTTCAGTTGCTAAAGCTGCAAAAAACACAGCCCTACCATTTACATGCCGCACATAAAAAGCAACTAGAAAAACACCAAGGATGGTACCATAAATATAAGAACCAAGTATGTTCACAGCCTCCAGCAAATTACCTATCTTACTTGCGTAAAGTGCCATAACAATGCAAATCACACCCCAAAACACTGTAGCAAGTCTGGAAGCCTGCAAGTATTCATGATCTGAAGCATCTTTCTTAATCAATCTCTTATAAATATCAATTACTGTTGTAGATGCTAATGAATTTAAGGCACTTGCTGTAGAGCCCATAGAAGCAAGGAATATAATAGCAATCAATAACCCAACAAGTCCCTGTGGCAAATATTGAGTTACAAAACTTAAAAATATATAGTTATTATCTTTTGTATTTGCATGCTCATCATTCTTAACCATTAAGTCTGTAGCTTGTTTTCTTATCGACTTCTCCTTCTCGTCTGCCTGTTGCAATGCCTTTCTCTGCTGGTCAATCAACGATTTATCATCTTTGTCCAAAGCAATATTCATTTTGTTAACCTCAAGCTGTTTTTCTTTAAAAGCCACATTATAGTCTGCCTTTATTTTATTCAGTTCAGGATTATACTTACTATTCTCCAGCTTGTTCAACTCAAAACTGTTAAAGAATATAGGTGGTTTATTATATTGATAAAAAGTAAAAACCAACACGCCTATCAGCAATATCAGGAACTGCATAGGTATTTTAACAAGGCCATTCATCAATAACCCCAGTCTGCTCTGGCTAACAGATGCACCTGATAAATAACGGCCAACCTGACTCTGATCAGTTCCAAAATACGATAATTGTAAAAAGAAACCTCCCAGTAAACCTGTCCATACAGTGTATTGATTATTCGGATCAAAGGTAAAGTCTATTGCATTTGCCCTACCCATTTTACCAGCTATGTTTATCGCTTTCACAAAGCCAATATCTGCTGGCAGTAAATGAACTACCATAATACCCGCAGCAAACAAACCACAAAATATGATGCTCATTTGAAGCATCTGCGTATAGGAAACCGCTTTTGTGCCCCCATAAACAGTATAAAATACTACCAGACTTCCAATAAACAAAGTTGTATAAGTAGTATTGATGTTTAAAATAGTAGAAAGGATAATTGAAGGGGCATAAATGGTAATGCCAGTAGAAAGCCCTCTTTGCACAAGGAAAAGAAATGCAGTTAAAGCTCTTGTTTTAAGGTCGAACCGTTGTTCAAGATATTCGTAAGCGGTATACACCTTTAAACGATGAAATATAGGTACAAAAGTGATACACAAAACGATCATTGCCAGAGGTACACCAAAATAAAATTGCACAAAGCTCATCCCCGAAGAATACGCCAATCCAGGTGCAGATAAAAAAGTGATGGCACTTGCCTGTGTAGCCATAACTGACAGACAAACATGGTACCATGGCAAAGATTGATTACCGAGCAAATAGCCCTGAATATTTTGAGCCCCACGGCTTTTATAAATGCCGTAAACTACAATTACAACGAGTGTAACAATTAATACTGCCCAGTCTATAACACTCATTCGAAGTATTTTGTAAATGCGTAAAAGATCAGGATCAGGAATACCAGCCAGCCTATCAGCAACCGGTAAAACTGTTTCCAGGTTTTAACAAAAGGCGGTAGCTCTTGCTCTGGTTTCTCTGGTACCGGATTGTCATGTTCTGCCATGCTGTTATTATATTACTTCTTAACTGATATTAAATTCACAAAGAGTCTATAAGCACCTGGTACACCAGCGGGTAGTTGTCTAAAAAATGATAGGCCAGTATAAACAAATCTACCCTTGCCATAATCTGCAATAATTAAAGACCCTGTCTTCTCTCCTTCACCATCATCATGCATACTCAAAAGGGTCCTGTACTTTTGATCAACATCGGTAACAAAATACAATCCCCGCTCCTGTACCCAGCCTTCAAAATCTTTATCGGTAATTTTATTAGGATAGTTCAAAGCAGGATCATCAGATTTTAGTATTGTAACTTTGGCATCTTCTTCTGTTACCCTATCTCGCGACAAGCCGAAAGGGTATGGGCCTAAGTTATCTAATCGCAAAGGGCCATTTACATTATACTGAATCAATAAAGTCCCACCATCATTTACATACTTCATCAGTTTTGGCTGCATGCTTTTAATCTGTTCACTTACATTATATAATCTAACACCAGTGATTATTGCATCAAATCCTGAAAGATCTCCATTTATAACCTGTCCTGCGGTTAAATTAATTACTTCGTAACCAATCTGTTTTAGTGACTCAGGAACTAAATCTCCCGCTCCCGCTATATATCCTATGCGTTTTCCTGCCAACTTTAAATCTACCTTATCTACCTTTGCCTCAGCAAACGGAAAAAGTGTTTGAGTGGGTATATGCTCATAGTCTATTACATGTAAAGCATGATTATATGTTTTGCCATCAACAACAACATTTAAAACTAAATTACCGCTAATCGTATTTCCAGCCGGGGTAATTGTAAATTCAACAGTCTGTTCCTCCCCTTTTTTAATCAGATTAAAACTAATATTTTCAGGAGTAACCTTCCATCCCGTGGGAACTGCGGGCTTTAATATACCTACTGCATTATCCTTAAAACTTCTGAGCTGAATAGCTATTCTTTTAGGCTCATTATTAATAAAAACAAATGCCTTTTCACTCATTGTAGCGGTAACAGGAGGCGCAATTACCAAAGGTTTATAAATTTCACCACGGACCTGATCTGTATATTTATAAACTACTGGCCGTTTCTTTTCAATCACCTGATCACCTATTTTGATCCGGAACAGACCACTTAAACCCATCGGGTTTTCTGCAAGGCCTATCTTTGATAATGAATCAACTATATACGAACCTAAAGTATGTTTCTTTTCCAACCAATAAGGCTGAGTAATTCCCACACCTGAGGTTGATATAGTTTTATCCTGAGAAACAAATTGATTAAGCGGCAAATCAAAAGAAGCTTTACTATTAATTTCCTCAATACTGATCTTTAATGGAAAACCTTGTTTAGCCCTTGCAATAGCCTGTATTCTTACGTCAACAGGGGCATCTAACGCATAAGATGAACTTGCCGCAGCGCTTTCGAACCAGATTCCTGCACATGCCAGGATCAAGTCGTCCAGTAAATCTTGTTTAAAAGGTTTTCCTTTTACCAGTTGCTTAAGTCTTAAAAGTTTTATTACCGATTTAGATGGATCGGCAACATCGTATTCTGCATTTATTTCAGAAACAAGTTTTTGTACCTCTCCATTTCCAGGATTTCGGTTAAGGGTAAAATCTACCCCCTCAAATATATCTTTCGAAGCCTTTTCACCAGCTACATAACTAAAAAACTCTATAGCTGATCCACGTTGTCTGGAAGAACCAAAGCCCTGACTTCTATGATTAGATCTACTTTCGGCAGCAATTTCTCCATAACTTTTACCTAATAAAGCATTATACCCGCCCACATCAATTTTTAACTGGTCATCTGAGGTCGTATTATTCCCTCCAAAATTAAAGGTATTCCAAAGAATACGTTTTGCCTGCCATGTTTTTACAAAAGCAAGTTGTTCGGGAAATTGCTTAGGATCAGCAGCCGCTATAAAAGCTTCATGAGCCAATATTGCAGAACCAGAATGGTGTCCATGGCCTGCGCGTGAATCTTCGGGAAAGCGGGTAATGATCACATCAGGCTGAAACTTACGAATCACCCAGACTACATCTGCCAGTATTTTTGATTTATCCCAGATCTTGAAACTCTCATCAGAATTCTTCGAAAACCCAAAATCGTTTGCTCTTGTAAAGAACTGTTCTGCACCATCTGTACGTCTGGCAGCCAGCAATTCCTGGGTACGGATCAGCCCAAGTAATTCAGCCTGTTCATTACCGATGAGATTTTGTCCCCCATCGCCCCTGGTTAATGATAAATAACCAGCTCTAACTTTTTTCTCTTTCGCCAGATAGCCCAATAAACGGGTATTTTCATCATCAGGATGTGCGGCAATATATAACACACTACCAACAACATTCAATCCTTCAAGGCCTTGTTTAATCTCAGCAGCATTAAGCTGCTGCATATTCTGGGCTTTAATTAGCGAAGGAACCAGTACAGTAAGCAGGAACAGGCATAAACGTAACTTCATATACACATCTTAGATTACATTTTATGTAACCTCAAGATAGCCCGAAAATAATTAAAAAACATTAATCCGAAGTGTTATTAAAAACTAAACTCCGTAACAATCCTGCAAAAATACTACGGTTCTTATAGGAGAATTTTACTACTTACTTCTTTATCAATAGTAATAAAACCCGGATATTTCACTAATCCACCGGCCACTTTAATACTTGGTCTGATTTTAAGTGTAAGTATCCCTTTCTTTTCGGGTCCATTCTTTCCAGATTGAATAAACTCAGTGATCTCCCTCATTACCTTGCTGTCAGAGATAAACGGATAGACGTTTATCTCCATATCAACAGGTACTACTGTAGCCTGTCCTGCAGCAACATTTACTTCCTGATTTACAAAACCAGTAGCAAGCTCCTGTCTGTTAATTAATATTTTGTATTCAAACTGATTAATGGAAGCATCATCACCTGAAGGGTTTTTCACTTCCAGGTTCAAACGAGCTCTTAATGGAACATCTTTTCTCAGTAATCCCAGAGCTAGTCCTGGAAGGCTACCCAAATTAATATCCTGATTGCTGATCATCTTTTTCACATCAGCTCCCGCCAGAGTGATCTCATCAGCAGAAGTGATCCTATATTTACATCTTTCAAGTGCTTTTATTTGTCGTGCCTGTTTGTTTATACCACAACCAGCTACCCCTATCGCCACCAGGCAAACTAATAATATCTTTTTCATAACAGCTATAACGGATTATTCGGTAAAATTATACAAATAGATTTTTACTACCGTCTACGGCCATTCATACTACGGCTTATCAAATGATCAATACTATATTTACCAGGACCAGCAACAAGTAAAAATAAGTAAGTAAGTAGATAATGGAATGCAAGTTCCTTTTTCTCAAATGCATCAGGTGCATGAATAACAAGAGCGGCTACAATCATAAGTATAATCAGAGGTATTACTGCAAATCTGGTTCCCAGACCTAACAAAACTAGAACGGAACATACAACTTCAGCAAACACGGTTAATACTAGAGATGCTGTCTGACCAAGACCTATAGGATCAGCAAATTGAATCTCACCTCCTGCCAAAATCCATGGTAATTTTTGAAGACCATGTGTAAGCATAAATGCGGCAATAGCAATACGTGTAATAAGCAGCATAAAATGTACGCCCTCATTGTTGAAATTAGTGTTAAATAGTTTTCTCATGTTTAAACTTTCAGTTTTTCAGTTAATGATAAATATAGAAATTTTGGTGATTATTTAATTGTAAGTGATTTAATAAATCCCGAAATCGCATCCTGAAGGATTAATTTCTTCTCCGGATCTGGCTTTCCTACCTTCTGGATCATCTCTATTGAAACCAAACCGTGCAGTATTGAAAGATAAGTATGATACTTTAGAAAATAGTTGGTTTCGGTATTGTTACTCGAAGCAATTGCTTCCTGAATAGTTGTGATCATAATACCTGTCATGTATTTCATTTCGGTAATTTGATTTACCATTTCACATGCAGGTATTCCAAGGCCAAACATTAACTGATAGTATTCCTTATGTTCAAAGGCGAAGTCCCAGTAAGCGTGAGCAATGGCCTCCAGTTGTTCGGATGGTTCAGTATATTTATTCTTTACTTCGAGTAGCGCATCCGCAAGTTTTTGAAACCCCTCTTTAGTAAATTCTAAAAGAATGGCTTCCTTATTTTCGAAATGATTGTAGATGACCGGAATACTGTATTCAATGGCATCAGCAATTTTACGAATAGATAAAGATTGCCAGCCGTCAGTGAGCACTTGTAGCCAGGCAGCTTCAAGTATGCTAGCCCTGAACTCTTCCTTTTGTCTGATTTTACGTTCTGCGATTCCCATACTAGTTTAATTTTAGTTAACAGTGTTAACAAAAGTAATGGGTTTAAGATACAATTAAAACTTCAAATGTTTTTCTGACTTAATTACAACAATATTTTTTCTATTTGGTATGAATAGAGTAACCAAGACCACTAACTTTTAATTGTTCTAAAGGTCAAATTAATTCTAGGTTGAGTTTCAATTACCGTCTTCGGAAGCCTATGCTCCCAGTAGTGTTGGGTCTCCCCTTTCATAATCAGCAAGCTACCGTGGGTTAATTCAATAGAAACAATTGGCAGCTTATCTTTATAATTTCTGAACTGAAAAATTCTTGATGCCCCAAAGCTAACGGAAGCAATCACAGGAAATTTACCCAGATTCTTTTCATTATCTCTATGCCACCCCATATAATCCTTACCATCGCGATAGTGGTTCAACAAGCAGGCATTAAATTTGGTATCAAAAGCAGTTTCAATACTTTCTTTTATTCTCTGTAAGGTAGCTGTCCACGGCAAAGCATTCATCTTAATACCAGAATAAGCGTAACTAACATCATCATCTCCATAAAAAGCAGTAAAACGAGGCTGAAGAATAGTTTTTCCGAAAATCTTTATGGGTTCCTGTTTCCATTTGGTTTCCTCAGTTAACCTATCCAGATACATATAACTATCATCCTCCATAAAAAAACCCGGATGAAAAAATGCTTCCCCGGGTATTGTTAATAGATTTACATGATCACCATAGATTTTTTCCATGCATGCAATTTAGGCAATTAATCTCTGTTCCAAAATGCTGGCGGCTCTATACCTAAACTGCGCAAATAAACAGTAGCCTGTGCACGGTGATGAATCTCGTTATCGATAAAATAAAGGATAATACCATAAGCCTCTCCTTCATATTGGCCAAATGCCAACACTACTTCCTGAAATTTCTCTTCTGGAATCTGTGCCCAGTAAGTATTAATCTCATCTGTAATCCTATCCCATTCCTTTAACAGCGCTTCCTTGGAATTCACCTCAGTTTTCCCTGTATGATGATCCATTTCATTAATGGTTGTCCACTCGTCGGTAGCAATGCCTTTTACGCCCGGACCAGACATGCTTGTAATTTCGCTTATCAAACCGGCTAACGGACGCATCCCTCCAACAGAATAATTAAATAATTTATCTTCTGGAAAAGCCTCAATCACACGTCTTGTAAGTCTGCGATGACCTTGCCAATGGTCCAATAAAGCATTAGAATTAATAAATGAAGGTACCGAAACTGTTTCTGTGGCTGTGTTAATCGTAGTCATAATGTAGGGTTTTTAGTGGTTAATCTTATTTCTTATACAAAGAAAACAACCCCCACTGACAACCCTATGGCAGTCTGTTTTTAAATAAAAAAATTAACTACATTTGTAAAAAAATAAAATCATGCTACGTCTTAAACATATCCAAAAAAATAACATAAGCCGGTCTCTTTGGCTCATGGGCTTGGGTATGGATTTTAGTTTTAACTAGAATACGCTAAGACCTAAACAAAAATCATTTATTTTATTATAATCAATTTGCTATGGCTATTTAATCCTTAGCAAATCATACATATATCCTTATGGACATTTTATACACTGTAGAAGAAAAGTATCTGCAGGCAATAGAAGAACTTCATTATGGCGAGCTGCCAAAAGCGCTTCACTTTTTTCATGAAATCGTTAATTCAGATCCGGAGTATGCCAGAGCATATTATCAATTGGGTAGTTTTTATTATTATCAGTTCAAAAATTACCAAACTGCCGGCTACTATTATAAAAAGTGCATAGAACTGGAGGCTGATTTCCCTGATGTTTATGAACATTATCTAAAGCTGTTGATCACATTAAAAATGCATAAATTAGCTCAAAACATAGCTAAAAAGGCATTAACTGTTCCGGGAGTTTGTAAAGCTCACATTCATGAGAGCCTTGGCTTAAATGCCGAGGAATTACAAGACTTCGCTACAGCAAAAGAGCACTACAAACAAGCGGCACTAGCAACTGCCTCACAAACTGAGCACGAGCTGTTCCAAGATCATTTAAAGCGTATTAAAGATAAGCAGACAGCAAATCTAAATATGGTTTATGCTTATCAGAGTTAGTTGATTAAATCAATTAACTCTGATTTTTAATTCTATCAAAAGAGATTATTTATGTTTTTTATCTCCGGTATAAATCATTTCACCAGCTTTAACCTTAAGTTTCAGCTCATTTTCTGCCGGAGGTTTAGGACATTGATAACCATCGCTATAAGCACAATAAGGGTTGTAGGCCTTATTGAAATCAACCTCAATAAAATTCCCTGAAATATCCTGACTGCTTAAGTCAATATACCTTCCACCACCATATGATTCCTCTGAGTTGGTTTCATCAGTAAATGGCAAAAATAAATGATCCTTATATTCCGCAATTTTAGATAATGAAATGCTTTTAAATATCGTAAGCTTCTGAGCTTCGCCATTTAATTTAAAACTAAGAATTGCATAACGGATATATTCCCTGCTAGTACCTGTGTAAGTTGGCATTTGGAATGATGTTTCATTCATTAAAAGTTCTACATTCGCTTTTACCCTATAGTTACTATCTGCCTCAAAAAAATGCAAATTCTTTAGATCATCTTCCTTTAGTGGTGAACGGGGATCTTTCAAAAAATCCGCTTTATAATTATCACGATGAGTTGCAATCTGTGTTTTATAATCTTGTGCAAAACTGTTCAGTTGGATCATCATAAACAGTATAAAGCAATATCTAATCATATCATTAAAATCTAGTTTACAAAGCTATCAATTTATATATTAGAAATCCCATTCAGGTATGTGGCATTCTGTTTGTTGCTTAGAATAACATAACATTAAACTAATAACACTATGGCTACATTCTCAGAAATCATTAAAGGTGATAAACCCGTACTTGTCGATTTTTATGCTACATGGTGTGGCCCATGCAAGGTTATGGCGCCCATTCTGGATACATTAAAAAAACAAGTCGGAGAGACTGCAACCATTCTAAAAATAGATGTCGACAAGAATCAAGCCGCTGCTGCTGCATACGGTGTGCAAGGTGTACCTACCTTTATACTCTTTAAACAAGGTAAAATTCTTTGGAGGCAGTCTGGAGTTGTTCAGGCAACGCAATTACAGCAGCTTATCAACCAATATGCTTAACACGAGGAACAAACTATTTCTGGCCCAAATAAGCAGCAATTACTTTTAGGCGCATCTTATTAAGATCAGTCGTATTCGTATTCGATAAGAAAATAAAGGTAAGACCTTTGTCAACAAGGTGTACCCAGTTCGCATTATGTCCGTACCCTGCTCCCTGCCTTTCAGCAAATATGGTATTTACATTTCCGAATTTCTTAGGGTATACCCAAAATCCAAAAGCAACATCTCCAAGCTTTTCATCCCCCTTAAGCATTACATCCACCGTCTCAGGTTTTAATATTTTATGATTAAAAATTGCCTGATCAAACAACAGCAAATCCTGCGGCGTTGAGTACATAGCTCCCGCGGAATAGAAATTATCCATATAATAATTCGTTGGCATATAAAGATCTTTTACGCTTGAATCTCTATTTGAATACCCATGATCTATCCCTTTTATGATGTCCTCATGATGAAGATAATCTGTATGGAACATTTTTAAGGGTAATAATATTTTTTCTTTTAGTACCTGCTGGTAACTCTTTCCGTAAATATTCTCTATTATTTTACCCAGAATAATGAAGTCACCATTATTATAATTGAATTTAGTACCTGGTGTATCTATTAATTTTTCTGAAAGGAATTTATTTATAAAAGTATCCAGAGGCCAGATTGTTTTATCATAAGCCTCATGTATCATTTCCGGAGAACTAATATCTTTATGAAATCTTCCACTACTATAGGTAAGCAAATTCCTGATAGTAACTTTTCTTCCGGCTTCGCCCTTATATTCAGGATAATATGTAGAGATTGTTGAATCTAAATTTATTCTTTTTTGTTCATAAAGCTGCATGATCAGTACAGCAGTGAATGTTTTGGTTAAAGACCAAATGTGAAATCTTGTACTTTCGGAATACCTGATATCATTAACCCTATCTGCTATTCCCGTATATTTTAAATACTCAATTTTTCCATTCTTTGCAATCAGCACTGCGCCGTTAAAGTTTCGCTGTTTGACACAAGAATCAACTACCTCCTGAACATTTTTAATTTGTCCGGAAGCACAGTTTACAATGAACAGAAGTATTACCAGGTTTATGACTCTTATCAAAGACATTACCCATTAATAGCATCTTCCAGTTTAGAACCGTCTTTTGTTAAAACTTCAAAATGATGACTTTTAGATAGCTTTAAAAGGTGACCAATAAAATCGGTCGCTGTAGGATAAACATGCTTATCAAATTTAAGAATGGTTTCGATCTTGTTAACTGCGTTAACATACTCGTCTTTGATTTCTTTTTGATTCATAACGTACTGCTTTACAGATAAAAAATAAACAATACAAGATACAAATTAATTCGTTCATCAAATAACCATAGAATATAGTTACAATTATATTACAACTACATAGACTATAAAAAGAAAACAGGAATGATCCTACCGACCATTCCTGTATATCTAAATTAACGCTCTCCATATAAAGACGCATTTAAAAACAAAATATTGTATACGCCTTTAAAAATTTTTAGTTGATCCATTTTTGCAGATATAAAGATCAAACTATATAAATTGCATTTAACTATAAAACCTATGGAAGGAAATGATGATAAAATCTCGGCAAGAAGACTAAAAGCCATTTTTGGAGGCTCCATAGGCAATCTTGTAGAATGGTACGATTGGTATGCCTACTCTGCTTTCGCAATCTATTTTTCCGCTTCCTTTTTTCCCGAAGGGAATCCCACTGTACAGCTAATTAATACCGCGGGGATATTTGCTTTAGGTTTTTTAATGCGCCCACTTGGAGGCTATATTTTTGGTCGTATTGCCGATCGTGTTGGCCGTAAACAATCCATGACACTTTCTGTATTATTGATGTCGCTGGGTTCTTTTCTAATTGCACTAACGCCAACCTATAAAACCATTGGCATTATAGCACCTATCCTTTTGTTAACTGCAAGATTGCTTCAAGGCTTAAGTGTTGGTGGCGAGTATGGGGTATCTGCAACCTACTTAAGCGAAATGGCCACTAAAAACAGACGTGGATTTTATTCAAGCTTTCAATATGTGACGTTAATTGGGGGTCAGTTACTAGCCCTCGCTATTCAATTAATACTGCAAAGAGTATTACTATCCGAAACTCAGCTTCAGGAATGGGGCTGGCGTATTCCTTTCGTATTCGGTGCTATCCTTTCTATTGTAGCGCTTTATCTTAGAAAAAACCTCGACGAGACAAAAGCATTCGAAAACCAAAAGCAACGCGAAAATGAAAAGAAAGGAACCATGAAAGAATTATTAAAACACCCCAAAGCAGTAATTACCGTAATAGGATTAACACTGGGTGGTACCCTCGCTTTCTATACCTATACAACTTATATGCAAAAGTTCCTTGTTAATACTGTACACATGACAAAAGAACAATCTACACTAATGTCGTTTTTAACGTTATTTATCTTTGCATGTTTACAGCCCTTATTCGGAGCTCTGTCCGACAAAATAGGAAGGCGGCCACTCCTTATCGCTTTTGGCGTATCAGGCACAATATGCACAGTTCCATTGCTTACTACACTAAGCCATACTACATCACAGTGGCAGGCTTTTTTTCTGTTAATGATGGCATTAATTATAGTTAGTGGTTATACTAGTATTAACGCAGTAGTAAAGGCTGAATTATTTCCTGCCCAGGTTAGAGCCCTGGGTGTTGGATTACCTTATGCGCTAACTGTTGCCATCTTTGGTGGATCAGCTGAATATATCGCCTTGCAATTAAAAGACTGGAACCATGAAGAATATTACTATTGGTACATTACCACCTGTATTTTCATATCTCTGATGGTTTACATTTTTATGAAGGATACAAAGAAGACTTCGAAATTGAATCAGGACAGCTGATAAATAAAGTTCCGTGCGAATGCTTTAAGGAAGGCATTGTTGTTCGATGCAGGAACAACAATGCCTAAAAACCAAATATAAGCATGTCTACAAATCTTAATAGACATAATTAAAACGAAAAGTGCTGAGCAAAAATTTATTTATGAGACTACAATTTAGGCACACAATTCTATTAACAAAAGTCCAATTCTCTTGATTCAAAAACAAAGAATACTATACATTCCGCACTTTTTCCGGCTATTAACTTTTCAGCAATTTTTTGTTTGGCATTCTGTCCTATAAAAAATAAAATTCCAAATTTTGTATTTAATCAAACTCAATCCATTACAGGATTATCAACGATAGGTAGTTTTGCAAACCTGATTACCTCAACACTTGGAAAACCAAAATCCTCCACTACCTTACCCAATATCAAATAGCAACCTTTCCCCCTAAAAGGATAAGTAGGTGTGCTGTTGGGAAAATGCGTAGTATCAAAGAAATTTCCATCTGCATCCAGAAAAGTACCAAACCACATTTTCTTATTGTTCTTCGTATGCACAGTCTTTTCACAAACATACAATCCCACCATTTTTACCGTTTGCCCAACATATTGAATCAGGTTGTTTGTACGCACATCCCCCCTGTATGGGGTTTTCAATAGATCAAACATGGAAAGCGACAAAGGAAACCCAAGCAGTTCCAACTCATGATATGCATCTTCAAGCCTGGTATTAATCAGCTCCGGCAGTATATAATGTTTGCTTTCCAAATGAAAAAGTTCTGCATGATTAACAGGCTTAACTTTACCACCCAACATCATATGCACCTCCCACAACAAAGTTTTCTTACTCTTACCTGTAAACCTTAAAGCTCCCACCCTAATCAAAATAATTACCTGTTCCAGCCCCATTCCTGTGCGTTTTACAAAATCCTCCAGATCAATAAATGCACCATTTCGCTTAACCTCCTCAGGAATTAATTCTATAAATCTGTTCTCAAGCCCTTGTATACCAATAAGCCCCAGATAAGCGTCAATCCCTTTAATAGATACTACAGGCGTACTTACATTTACACATGGCAAATGCACCTTTGCACCCGCTTTTTGCAATTCATGAACATATAACCAACGCGTATAAAACCCGCCATAATTATTCAGCACAGCAACCATAAACTCACGAGGATAGTAGTTTTTTAAATGTAAACTCTGATAACTTTCTACTGCAAAACTTGCCGAATGTGCTTTAGAGAAACTATAACCTGCAAAAGAGGATACCTGCCTCCATACCTCGGCCGTAATGGCCTCCGATCTGCCCAATGTCTTTGCTCCTTCATGAAACTTTTCTACCAGCTTATTAAATTCTATTTTCGAACGATATTTACCACTCATCCCCCGTCTCAAAATGTCTGCATCCGTACCATCCATCCCCGCGTAATGAATACAGATTTTAATCACATCCTCCTGATAAACCATTACCCCAAAAGTATCTTCCAGCTGTTCCTTCATTACAGGGTGCAGGTATTCTACGGCTTCTGGTCTATGAAAATTCTGAATGTAAGCCTTCATCATACCTGATTGTGCAACCCCCGGTCTAATAATGCTGCTGGCTGCAACCAATGTCAGGTAATTCTCACAACCCAGCTTGGTGAGCAGTTGCCGCATAGCAGGCGATTCGATATAAAAACAACCAATACTATTGCCAGATTTCAACTTGTTATTTAGGTTAGCATCGTTCATAAACGCTTTTACCTGATGGATATCTATTTTATGTTGCTGGTTTTCCTCCACCAACCTCACTGCTTCTTTGATATGTCCTATCCCTCTTTGGCTTAGTATATCGTATTTATCATAACCAATCGCCTCCGCCTCGTACATATCCCATTGTACAGTGGGCATTCCTTTGGGCGGTAAATCTAGTGCGGTGTAATAGGTAATCGGTTCTTCCGAAATCAGCACACCCCCAGCATGAATACTTCTTTGATTGGGCATCTCCTTCATGATTTCGTATATGGCTGTAATCTTTTCAAAAGTAGGGTTCTTTCTATTTTCCACAGCTTTAGCCGGATCGGTAAAACCATCAATCTCAGCTTTTGGCAGGCCCATTACTTTACCAATCTCACGAATAATAGAGCGGTCTTTAAAGGTACTCATCGTGCCTAGCAACGCAGTATGATCTTTTCCATAACGCTTAAAAATATAATCCTGCACATCTTCACGCTCATCCCAGGAATAATCAATATCAAAGTCTGGGGGCGAGGTACGTTGTGCATTCAGAAACCGCTCAAAATACAAATCAAGTTCCAACGGATCTACATCAGTAATACGCAAACAAAAAGCCACGGTACTATTAGCTCCTGAGCCCCTGCCTACATGATAATAACCCTTAGACATAGAATAACGAATAATATCCCATGTGATTAAGAAATAGGCACAATACCCCAGGTCATTAATTACCTTTAGCTCATTCTCTACTTTTCTTAGTGCCTCCTTATTGTTCTTCCCATAACGATAAATCAGACCACCCATTGCCAGCTTTTCAAGCAATGCTTTATCATTATCCTTACTCCCTGTAAAAGTTTTACGGTTTAAGTGCACTTTCCCCTGCTCATAATTCATCCTGCAACTATCCATCAGTTTCCGTGTATTGTCCAGGATAAAAGCGTATTTACTAAATTTAGCTTCCAGCTCCCCTGCCTGCAGGAACATATCAGTGCTTCTACATTTATCTTCAGGTACAATCATTGTCAGCAGGGTATTTAAATCTACTCCTCGCAGATACTCATGTAAACGGTATTCGAGCCTATTGGCCACAAAAACAGGCTGTAATACAAGTAATTTATTTTTTATATGACTGATATCTTTACCATGCAGGCTATGTAGTTCATCATAGCGAATTCCCAGATATTCATTTTCTCCTAATGGCCCCGTTACACTATCATAAGGATAAATTACAACTGCATTTTTAAAAGGTTTTGCCTTGTCGGGCAATTCCTTTTGTTCCAGGTTATGCTCAGTCAGGAAATCATTCAATTCCTTCATCCCCTCCTTATCCCTGGCAACCCCAATATAAAGTAGTTGCTTATTCCGCCTAAATTCAATACCTCCAATAGGCTTAATACCGCTCTTATTACATGCCCTCATAAACTCCATAATCCCTGTAGAGTTATTGATATCTGTAAGCACCATCTGCGTAATCCCTCGAAAAGCAGCTTCCTTTATGAGCTTCTCGATAGACATAGTACCATAGCGCAGGCTATATTCAGAATGAACGTTCAGGTACATAGCTTATAACTCAATATTCAACACAGATGCCCTTGTTACTGCCTTTTCTCCAAAGCGCTTGCGAATCCTGTCCATTGCCTGCACCAGGCTATATTGCTCCTGCGATTCACTATACATATCAATTTGTTCAAACCCGTTTACCAGACTAGATAAACGTACACCAACAAGTCGCAACAACATCCTCTTGGTATATACCTGTTTAAAAAGTTCCCTTGCTTTTTGAATAAGCGTACCATCAAGGGAAGTGTAAGGAATAGATGCCTGCTTGGTAACATCCTCAAAGTTGGAATATCTAATCGTTACAGTAATGCAGGCTGCAAGTTTCTTTTTTTCTCTCAGCTGAAATGCAATATCCATTACCATCGAAGTAAGCAGGTTGTTGATCATGTTTACATCTATGGTATCTGCTTTAAATGTGCATTGTGTACCAATACTCTTCTGCTCGGCATAAGGAACTACCGGACTATTATCTATTCCTTTAGCTCTTTGAAGTAGCGATAACCCATTTTTACCCATCAGCATATTCATCTGATCCGGATGGATCTGTGTCAGCGTATAAATCTTCTTAATACCCATATCACTAAGCTTTACAAAGGTCTTTTCGCCTAGTCCCGGAATTTTCCTGATTGAAAGAGGATTTAAAAAAGGTTGTACACCCGATGCTTCAACATTCTTCTCGCCTCTTGGCTTACATTCGTTAGTTGCCATTTTGGAAACCGTTTTATTTACCGATAGCCCAAAAGAAATTGGCAAGCCCGATTCCTTCATAATAGTTTGCCGAAGTTCATGTGCATAAGTCATACAGCCATGGAACCTATCCATGCCCGTCATATCTATATAATGCTCATCAATACTGGCTTTTTCAAACAGCGGCACCCTTTCCCTTATAATATCGGTAATTTCATGAGATGCTTTAGAATAAGCATCCATACTGCCTTTAATAAAAACCCCATGCGGACACAGCATCTTTGCCATTCTGGCTGGCATCGCTGCGTGTACTCCAAATTTTCGGGCCTCATAGCTACATGAAGTTACTACTCCACGATCCGAAATGCCGCCAATAATTATGGGTTTTCCAATAAGACTACTATCCTTTTTTAGCTCTACAGACACGAAAAATGCGTCCTGATCCATATGAATTATTTGCTTCCCTTCCCTCATGACAAATAAATTTAGGTCACGACAAAATTAAGCTAATAAAATTAGTAAAACAATTATTAAGCTAAATATATTAGCTAAACATACACGCCTTTACTATTCTTTTAAGCAAGCATAAGGCCCGGAACTTCCTTTAAAATTTGATCTTTGTGAGCGGAAGATAGCCAGATATTGGATTCCAGATTTAAAATATCGATGTTTTCTTTAAGATAATAATTCCAGCAGAGCTTTCCATTTTCTTTCTGAGTAGTAACGATATCATGAATAATATCATTTGATATCACAACGGGAGTGCTGTCTTCCCCATGCTTAAATTCAGTTACATGAACATCTTCTAATAAAACCGTCCCTAAAACAGCCGAATTTTCATTGCCTTCATCTTCAGCAGAGATGGTCAGCTCATAAGTATTAGTATCCTTTTTAGAATAGCCAGTTACTTCTTCAGAAAATTTAAACGCTGCGCAATGAGAGTGTTTTGGAATTTTAGCGGCATTCAATTGTTCCCATTCCTTTCGGTCATCCGGATTTTTATGCTCATCACAGTACCATTCAGGGTTGCGTACCCAAATTTTAACGACTATGTTCAT
The DNA here is from genome assembly GCF_946479715.1 of uncultured Pedobacter sp. The sequence goes on from NZ_CAMLHF010000007.1 coordinate 57,374, forward strand.
ACACTATTGCTATTTGATTAGATAATGAAGATAGTAAAAAAAATCTTTACTAATTACAGCACACCTTTCAATTTTGTCCAAACGTTTTCCGCCAATATCTTTTGTCCCTCAGCGGTAGGATGAATACCATCATTCTGATTTAGTTTAGGAATACCTGCAACACCCTCCAGCAAAAAAGGCAGAAAA
>NZ_CAMLHF010000008.1 GCF_946479715.1 uncultured Pedobacter sp.
TCAATTAATATTATTGAAGCAGCTCAAAAAGTAATTAAAAGAGCAAAAAAATAATTGATCCTTGGCAGGCCATTGTGATTTTTTGATCGCAGTAACTTTTTTATAATTACGAAATCGAACCAAATTCCTCCAGAGATGGTGTTGTACATTAACGGAAGCTTATTGGTTCCGTTTCGTTGTATGATTACCTTACAACTAAAGTGTGACGCCCAGAAAAGAGGCGATGATGTACCTTTAAGAAGTAGCTAAATAAACCCTTATCACTGATCATGGCTTTAGTTAAGGCCAATTGGCACCTATTTCAAATCATATGAAAATATATAAATTAAAAACCGAAATACTGACATTGATCCTCCTTATCCTGGGGATTTCTGTAAGCTGTAGGACATACGGTCAAAAACCTCTGCCCATTAAAGGGCTCAAGGATTATTACAAGGATTACTTTCCTATTGGTGTTGCTGTGAGCCGCAAAACTTTATCAGGCGATGAAGCGAACCTTCTTTTAAAAGAATTTAACAGCATCACCCCAGAAAATGCGATGAAAATGGAAGCCATACATCCTCGTGAGGATTTTTACTTCTGGCGTGATGCAGATTCAATAGTTAATTTTGCTCAAAATCACCGGCTAATGGTCCGAGGGCATAATTTGTGCTGGCATGAGCAGGTCGCCGATTGGATGTTCAAAGACAAAGATGGTCATCTTGTCACAAAGGATGTCCTCCTTAAACGGCTTGAAGAGCACATCACAACCGTAGTGAAAAGGTATAAGGGAAAAATTTACGCATGGGATGTGGTCAATGAAGTAATCGGCGATGCTGATGACGAGTTTATCAGGAATTCCTTGTGGTACAAGATATGTGGTGAAGAATATATCGCAAAGGCATTTGAATATGCTCATGCTGCTGATCCCGATGCTTTACTTTTTTATAATGATTACAATACAGAGAGGCCAGTTAAACGCGATAAAATTTATCGCCTGCTCAAAAAGCTGATTGCGCAAAAAGTTCCTATCCATGGTGTCGGCTTACAAGCCCACTGGTCAATTTTTGAGCCCTCTGAGAAAGATTTGCGTGATGCCATTGAATTGTATGCCTCCTTAGGTTTACAAATACATCTCACGGAACTCGATATGTCAATTTATCCATGGGAAAAATATAAAAGACAAAAAAAGGAGGGAGATACCGATCTGCTGACACCAGCGCTTGAACAAAAACAAGCTGATCAGTATGCCAAAATCTTCCGAATCTTTAGGGAATACAGGAAGCATATAACCAGTGTGACTTTCTGGAATATTTCAGACCGGTACAGTTGGCTGGACTACTATCCGGTGCCAGGGAGGAAGAATTATCCCTTATTGTTTGACCAGAAACTTCAGCGGAAAAGAGCTTATGCTGAAGTTATAAATTTTAAATGATTCGGCTTGAAGTGCACCAGTTTAAACTTTTGTAGCCAAAAAAAAGACATTTGTTGCCATTGGATGCTTATATTGTAGTTACTTTCGTTATTCCAAATAGCCGTACTTATTTGTGTCCTGAGGCAGGTGAATTGAGCAGACAAGAGGACCGGCAAAACTATTTTACAAAACTGGTTGCTTTTTTAAACTAAGTTGAAAATAATAGATTTATTGCCGATATGAAATATATAAATAGGTAAAAAGGTATAGTTTATGGCTAATATTTCACAGAGCACCAAGATCAGGAAGCAAAGCCGCCAGGGGCCTGGCGGTAATCATAATCAACGCTTTTGGTAAGGTGATACATAACAAACAGTTAACATACATTTAATGCGCTGTTATCTCTCTCTATGTACTTTTGACGATAAATAATATAGGTCAAATGTCTCCAAGCTCTAAAGACGAACATGAATTGATAAGCCTTTGGAAAAACGGAGATGAAAGTGCATTCAACCACTTATTTAAACTTCATTTTCAAAAACTGCTCGGGTTTTCTTCCAGGTACATCCTGGATCCGGAACTGGCGAAAGAAATTGCCATGGACGTCATGTTTAAGGCCTGGCAAAAAAAAGATGAGTTGGCCAATGATCGTCCAAGCCTGGAACCCTTCCTTTTTCATTTGCTGAAAGCAGGGATAATAGATCAGTTTAGAAAGAAAAGCATCACTGTTTTACCTATTGAAGATATTGTTAAAGAGCCTGCGTCGATTGAACAGGCAGATGATCTGATTAACTATCGTGAACTAACCAATTTATATCATGAAAGCCTGAACAGCCTCAGTCCTCAAAGAAGGCTGGTATTCGAAATGCGTCAGCAGCAGGGAATGAGCTATCAGGAAATAGCAGATGAACTTCAGATTTCATCAAAAACGGTAAACCGTCATCTCAGCGATTCTTTCCATACCGTGAGAAACTTCATGCGCAAAAACGGAGAAATAGCTCTGTTTTTTCTGACTATCATCGGGATTCTACTTTTAAAATAGTTTTTTTTATCTCATTATCAGTTGTTTATTGGTTTGTTTGAAAAATAACGCCAATCCCATTGGGTATAAATTCCATTTCTTACGGTATGTATAAATAGGGCATCTTGCCACATACCAAAAGCATGAAAAAAGAAATTGACAAGGAACTATTAATCCGCTATATCAATGAGCGCTGTACGGCAGAGGATCTGCTACAGGTGCAGCAGTTTCTTAGTGATCCCCAGTGGCAACAGGCGCTGGAAGAGATACTGGAAACCGACTTTTCTGCAATGGAGGATACACCGCAGGCAGATGAAACTGTTTTAGAGGAATGGAATCGGGAGTTCCGGAATATATATATTAAAAAACCACGGGTCAGTTTTTGGCAAACACGATGGATGGGCTATGCCGCCGCTTGCTTGATGGTACTGGGTATAGGCGCTTATTTTTTAAATAAGCAGACGCTATTTGCTGAACATCTTGATAGTAGTGCCGTTGCGATGGTAGAAAAAACCAATCCAAGAGGCATCCGGTCTAAAGTCACTCTGCCGGACAGTTCGGTGGTATATCTGGGTGCAGGCAGCAGCATCAGATTCCCTGAACGATTTGAGAAGAAAGAACGAACATTAATACTTGCCGGAGAAGCTTTTTTTGAAATATCAAAAAATCCTAAGCGGCCTTTCGTTATCCATACTGGAGAAATCCAGACTACCGTATTGGGTACTTCATTTAAAATAACTGCATTTAAAGGCGATCCATTGTCTGTTGAAGTAGCTACAGGTAAAGTTCGTGTATCCAGAAAGGAAAGCAGAAATAGGACCGCTGAACTTGCGCTACTTATTCCGGGAGAGGGAATAAAATGGAACGAAAAGAATGGGAAAGCGGAAGCTATTCTTGCCGACATCTCAGCAGTTAAAAATTGGGCATTGGGCGAAATATCTTTTAAAAATCGTTCGCTTACGCAAATTGCAGCTGAACTGGAAAACTGGTATGATGTAGAGATCAGTTTTGCAAAATCGGCAAGGGTAAGCAAACGCCTTTCTTTGAGTGTAGATGGTACCGCATCAATATCGGATGCGCTGGACATCATCTGTAATACGGCTCATCTGAAATACCATTTTAATGGAAGACGGGAGATCATTATATATGACAATAAGTAACAACAAAATGGAAAGGAGAAAAATGAACAATTAGTCTTTAATAAAATAAAAATCCGTTCCCGGTAAACCGGAAACGGAAAATGTGATCACAAACAGTAACATGTTTACCAAGACGCTGTACTGCAGGTGAAATGCTCAGGGCCAGGCCCGGATACAATTAAAGTGCTTTTATCAAACAACATTAACATTCAAAAATATGCATAATGTAGGAAAACTACGTCCAACAATTCGATTTATAATGAAATTATCCCTGATTATTGCCGTCTTCCAGCTCACCTTTATAGGGGTTATGCTTGCCAGTGATGTACGGGGCCAAAACCTCGATCAGCTAAAGATTGAGATTAAACTTAACAATGCTTCTGTAGAAGAAGGCCTCATTACACTTTCGCAAAAAAGCGGCATCAGGATCTCCTATGAGGGTGAAATACTCCAAAAAGAAAGTAAAAGGATCACTTTAAACAGCAATAACATTACAGCGGGAGTAGTTTTACGAAGCATCCTGGAGAGAACCAATCTTAAGTACAGGTTATTTAAAAATTACATTATTATTGACGCTAAACCTGTTCCGCAACAGCCCGGACGCATTACTGGTAAAATTTTAGACGACAGGGGCGAAGTGATGCCAAGTACCAGTATTAAGGTTATAGAGACTGGACAGGCTGTACAAACCACTGTTGACGGTAGGTATAGCATTAACCTTAAACCGGGAACTTATTCGCTCGAGATCAGTTATATCTCCTACCAGAAACAGCGCATAACGGAAGTTGTGGTAAAGGCAGGAGAAAATACAGTGCTGGATATTTCAATGAAACCGGATTCTAAGGGTTTATCAGAGGTTATCATTACATCGAGTTATAAAAAAGCATCTATAGCCGGTTTATATGCACAGCAAAAAAACACCTCCAATCTTTCAGACGGGATCTCGGCAGAGCAGATTGGTGCAACCCCCGATAAACACGTAGGAGAAACTCTGAAGCGTATTACCGGTGTGTCTACCAATGAAAATAGAAAAGTAGTAGTTCGTGGCATTGCAGAGCGTTACAACGTGTCGCTACTTAACGGGAGTGCATTACCGAGTACAGATGTGCAGGAACGTGATTTTGAGTTTAACCTGATCCCTACCAACCTGGTCGAAAACATCGTAGTAGCCAAGTCCATCACCGCAGATATGCCTTATGGTTTTGCCGGTGGTTTGATTCAGATCACCACTAAATCTGTACCTGAAAGCAATTTCCTTTCCGTAAGTGCCGGAACCTCTTTTAACAGCCGCACCATTGGAAAAGATTTTCTGGGTTATAGCCGTGGCAAATATGATTACCTGGGATTTGATGATGGAAAAAGAGATCATTTTCCGAGTGGATTGCTGAACCTTGTGGGCAAATTTGACCCAACAAAGGATGACAGTCAGAACGAAATCAAAGCAGCACAGGTTGCGGAACAGAACAAACGTATAGGGGGAACAGAGCGCTTAGGTGCGCGTCTTTTTCAATCAATGCCTTCACAAAATTACCAACTGAGCCTGGGCAGGGTGTATTCACTTAGCAAGACCAAAGAACATAAAATTGGTTTTGTAGGTTCATTAAGTTACCGCAACACACAGAGCAATGATTACGTTTCTTCTATGCGCAGGGGAGATTGGTCTCATGAGCCTACGCGCGCAGATGATCCTACCGATGTAAATGGCGGGAATATATATGGGTTTAATACCACCTTAGGGTTACTGCTAAACGGTGGTTTTAAGACTGAAAATCACCAGATTAACACCTATAATTTATATACAAGGATATTCGATAATAGGTTTAGCCGGTTTACCGGATGGACTTTTGAAAATCCGAAAAATGATACCGACATGAAATATGCGTGCATACTGGAAGATGATAGACCTAAATTTACAGATTTGCTGCAAAACAAAGTAAGTGGTATCCATCGTTTTAATTCAATAAAGATTGAATGGGGTTTAGCCAGAACTTCTTTGAAATCGGAGGAACGGGATGCAATTTCGGCCTCGATGGGCACCAAGGAAATCGGAAATAGGGTACTGTACACTTATCAGCCGGGTACCATAAGTGATCCTGGTCCTGGTGCGCTACATCGCGATGAATACATCTACAAGGAAAACAATATTGATGGTGTGATTAGTGCTGCATACGATTTTAAGCTCGGTAAAACCAGTCATATCTTTAAAACCGGTGTTAACTATTTAAAGAAACATGCGTTTTATGATTGGCAGATACTGCCTATAGCGAAAGGGACAAACTCAACGGTTCCGATAGAACTGATTCCTATTCAGGACTGGGGCAATTACATGAATATGGAGAATACCGAAAACAGTTTACTCTACTTCAAGAAAGATTACACTTCAAATAAATTTGAAGCGAAAAGTATAAATAAGGGCGGATTTGTAATGTTAGATCACAAATTGTTACCAGGCCTTAGGGTAGTTTGGGGAGCAAGGGCTGAATATTTCAAACTGGATACCATAACGAATTCTGCCAGTTTGCTAAGGGACAAAAATAGTAAAATCTTCTTTGAAGAAAAGAAGGATTGGTATTTTCTGCCTTCGGCAAACATTACTTATTCTCCTTTAAAAGACCTGAACCTACGTGCATCCTATGCTAAGTCGGCTGTTCGTCCGGGGCTGATGGAAAATTCGAGATTCTCACGTTATAACCCCAATTATGGATCGGTTGTGAGAAGCAATGGGGTTAGTAGCACGCTTATTGATAATTATGATGCTAAGATCGAGCTGTTTCCAGGCGCAGGAGAACTTTTATCGGTAGCCTATTTCTATAAGTATTTTGATAAACCAGCGGAATATTACAGGATAGATAATGAAAATAATGGAACGGGTTACATCACCATTTCTAATTCCGACTGGGCAAAAGTAAGAGGATGGGAGTTTGAGCTTCGTAAAAGTTTAGGTTTTCTGTATGATGGACTACCTTTCTTAAAGGATATATACGTTAGCGGTAACCTTACCCTTCAAAAATCAGAGGTAAGGGCACGGGAGATACAGTATGAAACGACGCCCGCTGGTGTAGATACGATGTATTATAAATACCTGAAATATCCACGTGCTTTATATGGACAGGTTCCATTGTTGTACAATGCAGGAATACAATATGCTGGTAAAAAACTAGGGCTAAACATTACCTATAACCACACAGGGTACAAAACATTCATTACAGGAATTGACCCTAGTCTGGTAGAATATGAAAGACCGCGATCTCAAATGGATGCGCAGATTAGCTATAGATTTCTTAAAGGAAAACTAGAAACCAAATTAAATATGAGCAACCTGCTTGATGCTCCGTTTCGCTATTTCATCAATGATCCAACAACGTATGAACTAAAACCCGGAAATGAGGGCAAAACGAACCTGGAATGGAACGACAAATACGAATATAAATTTGGTTTCTCGGAGAAATTTGAAAAAGGGTATATGGATAAGGTTACAAACAGGCTGGTTGGTGACCGCCAAACATCCACCCGTTATACAGGCCGCACATTCAGTCTTTCTTTATCCTATAATTTTTAATTTTTGTATACCATGATTAAGACATTTAAAATAATTTACCTGGCAGCTATCCTGCCTATATTTTTGTTCAGTGCCTGCGAAAAAGACGGGGACTATATAATGCCAAAGATAAAAGCGATCAACAAAGAATTTAACATAAGTGGTTTTGTTATGGGCGATACTGTTGAACAATATTTTGACGGTGTTAAAATGCGTGAGTACCATGGACAAGTTAAGACTATATCTTTTCAGAACCAGCTTGCCTTTACCAAGGACGAGATAAACATGGAGTTGAAAAGTAAAAGCACAGGAAAGACGGTCTATCAGCAAACATTTAACATCAACGATAAGGAAAATATTGTGCCCGGTTTTTACTTCGACGGACTGAAATTTAGTAAGGGATATACTTACCCTGATCCGGTGGGAGATGAATATGCAGTGAATTTTTATGCAGACCCCTCTGGCGGTTCTGATCCTGTAGACATTAACATTGATGTACTCGAGTACTATTATGATAGTACCAAGCCCGATCCAATTATTGTTGTAAATACCACTACCATTCCATTAGCCCAAAATGTGCAGCCAGGGACCTGGACATCCTATGTAAAAGTTCCAGTGCCAGTGGTTATTCCACAACAAAGTGATACCCAGATTTATCCGATAGTAGTGATCAGGGATGCAAAGACCAAAGACTATTATGTCAATAAGAACAGGGACCAAAGTACAATTAACATGGAAATGCCCTATGATGGTGTTTCTCAAGGTAAGGTCCAAAGTCTCTATTTTAATAGAAAAAAAATAACCGAAAAGCAGAATTTTCTGGAGTTTTTTGATCTTGTTCAGTTGTTTCCCCGTTAACTCTATGAGGGATTACTTCAAGTACTAACCTTACTAAATTCTCTCGTTAATTTATATTTAATGGTATTTAAGCAGACTGAGCTTTTTTAAGCGTTCGGTCTGCTTTTTAATTTAAATACCTGTCATGTCCTTTTACTTGGTTTACTTATAGTATATCTTTAAAAGCACTTTGAAATTCAAAGTTGTTTAATTAACTTCGTACTGCAAAGTATAAAATTAACACTATGAAAATTTCAAGAGCAAGATTTGTTGTCATCTTTCTTGTTTCGGCGTTTGCCTTTATTATTATCACTAATTTACTGTTGCAACCCGTAAACGGAGAGTGGTTCCCGGGAACTGATTCACCAATAGCCTGGAAGCGCACCCTGGCTACAATCATATATCCTGTAAAAGTTGTTTTGGTAGGGCCCCTGGCACCAATATTCAACGATCCGGACCCGGCACCACCTATTCGGATGCTTGCCTGTGCTTTATACTGGACTGTGATCGCATTGGTTCTTCATTTTCTGTTGAGTAACATAATCCCTCGTAAAAAACATGAGCAGATTTGAGGGACTGTACTACGAAGCAAAGTCTGACAAGTGGTTTCAAAACTTTGCTGTTTTTTGTCGCGTAGCGTTAGCAGCCGGCTTTCTTCCTGCCGGTTTTGTTAAGGTCATGGGTGAACGGTTCGCCGCAGGTTTGCCTTCCAATAATCCTTTAGGGCATTACTTCGATGCCTTACAGCTAACAGGCTCTTACTATACCTTTATAGGAATTGCCCAAATCATCACTGCTGTATTTTTACTGATTCCGAAAACTTCCCTTCTTGGTGCACTGATGTATTTTCCCATGATTGTCAATATTTGTGTACTGACCTATGCTACTCGATTTGAAGGGACCAGACTCGTTACCATGATGGTACTGGCAAATCTGTTTTTATTGATTTGGGACTATGACCGTTTGAAACACGTTTTGCCATTTGGGCAGCTCAAAGTAGCATCGCCGCCCGTATTCAAAAAGCCGCTGGGCAATCGCCTTCGGATCGTCTTTTTTGGGGGTTCATTCGCAGTTTTAGCCGCTATTATCTTCGGTACATTCTATTTATTTGAGATAGGCCCGTGCAATTCTGAAGCTGCCTGCAGAAATCAGTGTGCCGGCAGTAAAAACCCAGCAGCTTGCGAAGTCTTCTGCGATTGCATTTATAAACAAGGCCAGCCGTTGGATAGTTGTTTGGCAACTTTTAATAAGGCGAAAGATATTCGTGAGTCTAAAGTGAAGTAAGCACAATAGCTAACCTTGCAGATTTTAATCTCTCGGCTCTGAACAGCAGATGGTTAAAATGAATATGGAAGAATGGTTGTAAACTGTTATCTTAGGCTGATCATTTATTTCAATTTTCCATGAATTCCATCCCTATTCAGGTTATTGAGCTATTGAATCATAGTTGTTCAATAGCAAAATTCCTTCTTAACAAGCCAGATGAGTGCTTTCCCTTTGGTATGCGTATCGATTATAAGGGTAAGACCAATAAGCGCCTGGTGCATGACGGCGACGAGTTTCCGTTCAGTCATGTGCTTATTGAGCAGTCAGCAGCAGTATATTATCTGCCGTACAAAAATACTGAAAGTAATTTTGTACATTTTGAAGCATGGAGGAGTGGCAAATGATTACAGATAAAATGATAGCGGTATATAAAAAGTTCAATGGCGATATAGATGATTGGGCACGAATGGGAACTGCTGATGATAAACTGACAGTAAGCGATAAAGACTGGTTCATTATAGATAACTTCCTTCAGGGTTTTACCTGGATCAAGACTGGATTGGCATCCGAAAGTTTTGTTGATACCTTAACCATGGAACTCAGTATGTTTATCGACAGTAAATCAACGATAAAGATGCTAAAAACAATGGTTAAGGTTTAATAGCCATAGGAAAAAGTTAACGTCCTTTTCCAGGAGATTATCCATAACACACAATTAATATCTTATTTATATCCCTTGTCGAGTTTTGTGGTAATATCATGGGGTCAAATAAAGAGCTGGTTAATTTTGAGGTGCTCTATAAACGCTGGAGTGGCATGTTGCATCAATATGCCCTTTATTTTGTAAAAGATGAAGAAACCGCTGCCAGTTTAGTGAACGATCTATTTGTGCAGCTTTGGTTTAACAAAACCAAGCCTGATAACCTAAAGGGCTACCTGTTCAGGGCGATAAAAAATTCCGCGCTCAATTATCTGAAGCAGCATAAGAACAACTCACTGACTTTACTTGAGCAGGATGACCTCACTGCAATTTCTGATCTTTCCTTTGAGGATGAGATTACGAATGAATCTGAGCAACTGGTTTTTCTACATTTTCTTATTAGTAAACTTCCCGAGCGAAGGCAACTGGTTTTTAAAATGCACAGAATAGAAGGATTCAGCTATGCAGAGATAGCGGAATTGCTGCAGATCTCGGTTAGGACTGTTGAAGATCATCTTTCAAAAAGTATGCAGTTTATCTATGATCAGTCCCAACATTTAATTCATAGAAAGTTAACAGAAGCTTAACCAAGTACAGCCCGTATTTTCTGTCCCCACAATTGTCTTTACTGTTGAAAGAGGATAATTATGGATAATAAATTATGGGATTGTATTGTCAAACGCTTGTCTGATGAAGAGACAGTCGAGTCAGCGACCATGCTTGATGCCTGGCTTATCGAAAATAGAGGACACGAAGAGGAATATTTAAAGATACAAATGCTCTGGAAGTTGACAGGGAAGTTACCTGCTCAAGAACAGCTAGATTTTGAAACCGTAAGGGAAAGAATTTCTGAAACAAGTCCGACAGCGCAGCTCACACTGGTAGATAATGCTGCTCGCTTGTGGAAGTACGGCCTGGCTGCGGCAATGACCGGTATCTTTCTGCTCACAGCACTTTTTTACTACCGATCAGCTCAAAACTCCGAACAACCTGAAGAATGGATATTGAAAAGTGCGGGAGCAGGTAAGATGATCAGGGTTTTATTGCCTGACAGTACAGCCGTATGGCTGAATTCAGGAAGCGAAATACGCTATAAACTTGACTTTAGAAACAATAAGCTAAGATTGGTTAAACTGAAAGGGGAAGCTTATTTTGAAGTTACTCATGATTCTTCACGTCCTTTTGTAGTTAGTAGCGCAGGAATGAATACTACGGTTTATGGAACCAGTTTCAACGTACGGGCGTATGATACAGAACGAGTTATGGTTGTTGCCGTCAATTCGGGTAAGGTAGGGGTAACCACATCTGAAAATAAGAAAGCAGTATTTCTATTGCCAAGTGAAAAATTGATATATGACAGGGAAAAGGCCGAAACACATAAAATAAGCATTGCTAATAGCGATGTAGATTCTTGGGTGTCAGGTGAACTGATCTTTGAACAGACTCCGTTTAATGAAGTTTTTGAAGCATTAGAAAGAAAGTACAACATCAAAATCAATACCGGAAAGACTAATTATGCGGGTTGCAAGCTGACTGCAAGATTCAGGAACAAATCTATAAACGAAGTTCTTAAAACACTAAATCTCTCTATGAACATACGATCAAAATTTGTAGGACAAACCATTTACATAGAAGGAGGGGGATCATGCAGTAACAATAAATAAAAAAGCCGATCCTGTTTGTCCAGGAACGGCCTTAATTCTTAGCCAAACGGCGGCGAACCGTTGACTATATCTTATCATTTAAATCGTAAAAATTTAAACAACTCAAATTTATGAAAAAAATTAATGAGGCTAAGCGCCTTATGAAAATAATTATGCGTGCATGTTTAGTAATTAGTCTTATTTCAGTGATCTCCATTCAGTTGGTAGCGGCTTCTGCAGTACGTGGTCAAAGCGGACTGGATAAGCGCATTAGTATTAATATGCGCAATGTGGCTTTCACCGATCTGCTTAAGGAAATTGAAAGGAAAACAGGGGTCAGCTTTGTGTATACGAACAAGGAAACTATCGATACAAAAGTAACTATCCATGATGAGACCAAAACGGCCAGGACAATATTGACGCCTTTATTGCAAAAAAACAACCTGCGGCTTATTGAAGACGGAACGATGGTTGTACTTAAAAAAGCAGAACTGCAGATACGTGCTCCAAAGCCTGGTGCGTTAGTAGGCTATGTAAAGGATAAAGTAAGTAACCAGACCTTGCCTTATGCCACTGTGATCTTGAAAGAAACCAACCAGAAGTATGTTACGGATGCCAATGGGTATTTTGTAATCAACAACCTAAAACCTGGAAAAGCAACGCTTCTTGTGAACTATATTGGTTATGTGACAACATCATTTACTGTAGATATAGCTGATGGTGAAACTGCAAAAATGGAACTGAAATTGGAGAGCCAAAGCAACGATATGAAGGGCATTTCAGTAACAGGGATTAGAAGAGGAGAGGCCATAGCACTGAGCAATATGCGCAACGCAGACAACATCAAGTATGTACTTTCTCAGGAGCAGATTGAACGCTTTCCTGATGCTACTGTTGGTGAAGCGATGCAGCGTGTACCGGGAATTGCAATGGACTATAGTTATGGTTTGCCAAGAAACATCATCATCAGGGGACTGGATCAGAGTATGGGATCTATTACCCTTAATGGAAACAGACTGCCTTCTACACAAACCAATTCAAGGGATATTGATCTGAATGGTATTTTGTCATCTACTGTCGAGGCAATAGAAGTCAACAAAACCCTCACTCCCGATATGGATGCTGATGGAACATCTGGTTCAGTGAACATCATTTCTAAGACACCAAAGTCAGGCACTCAGCAAATGCAGGTAAAAGGTTCTTTTGGTAACAATTTCCTATTGGGTAAGCAAAACTTTGATGGCTCATTTGATTTTAGTCGCAGAGATACCAAATGGGGCTACCTGGTTGGCGTAAACTATAGCAACACCTACAGAGGGGAAGATCGGGTTCAGAAAGATTATGACATGTACGAGATTGCAGGAGTAGAAAAAATGAAGTTATCTAATCTTGAACTGGAAGGCTCGGATCTGCACCGCGAGAACCTCGGACTACAAGCTGAACTGAGCTTCTTTCCTACGGAAAAGATCCAAATCTATGCAAGAACGTCGTACAACAAGTTTTACGAACTACAAACAAGAGGCACAAAAAGCTATAACATTGGGGAATATACAGATGAGAACACAGCTTCAGACATTAGTATAGGCGCTAGTGGTTCACCCAGAGATTACCATAGAGATTTGCTGAGCTTTTCAGTCGGTACTAAAGCGATTGTCAATAACTGGAGGTTGAATTTGGACCTCACCTATGCTAGTGGTTTATACGATCAGCCGATTTACTATGACGGATATTTTACTTATGGTGGTTTAAATGCAGGCATAGACATCAGCGATCCGCGCGCTCCGCAGTTTGCCTTTACAAATGGCGATGTGAATAATGCGGCCAATTATACCACTTCCTCTTATGTCAACAGGCACCAGATCGCTCACGACAAGGATGGTCAGGGATCATTCAATGTGCAGCGGACTTTCAACCTGAGCCAGAAGAACAAACTGATGATTAAGTTTGGAGGACGTTACAGATACAAGGAAGATGACCATACCAGGGATTATTTCCAGTATATGCTAAAGACTGGTAAAGTTTCAATGGAAAATTTCTTGTCTGATTATTCCAGAAAGGATTATTTTAATGGCAAGTATAACCTTTCAGGTGCTATTGCGAATGGTTATTTGATGGAAGATTATTATCAGAAAAACCTGTCGCTTTTTGAAAGTGATGAAACCTATATCAGACAAAATACTGATCCTGATTCTTATAGTGGTAAGGAAACCATGGGAGCGGGTTATGTTATGGGTAAATTGACACTGGATAAACTTGACATCATTACCGGACTGAGGTATGAGCGCACAGGATTTGATTACCGTGGTAACATTGTGTCGTTTGACAATCAGGGTAAATACGTTAGTACAAATAAAGTGAACACCAAGTCTGCTTTTGATGGCTTTTTCCCTAGTTTGAACTTAAAGTATGCTATTGATCAGCGTACCAATGTAAGAGCAGCAGTTACGAGATCGCTTTCACGTCCTGGCTATTATGATCTGGTACCATGGCAGGAAGTGGAGCCGAGAAGAAAGCGAATGAAGATGGGAAACCCAGATTTGGATCAGGCTACTTCCACCAATGTGGATTTCTTGTTTGAACACTATTTAAAATCACTCGGTTTATTATCTGGAGGTATCTTTTACAAGAACATAGAAAATTATATTTATCAAAGTATTTATACACAACAGGGTGGCCAGTTTGATCAGTATCAGGTAACGCAGACCGTAAACGGCGCCAACGCACATGTGTATGGTTATGAAATCGCCTGGCAGCAGCAGCTAACTTTCCTGCCAGGATTTTTAAACGGTTTGGGTATCTATGGAAACTTTACCCAAATCCAGTCGAAGTTTAAGGTGCCGGGTATTGTAAGTGAGCGTACAGTACGTTTGCCGTCGATGCGTCCTAAGGTAGGTAATGCTTCATTGTCTTACGAGAAATATGGTTTTTCAGGTCGTATCTCACTTAATTTCTATGAAACATTTATCAGTGAGCTTGCAGAAGAACAAGCCAATGACCTGATGGAAAAAGGCAGAGTGCAGCTAGACTTCTCTGCCTCACAACGCATCAACAAGAAGTTTACCATCTTTATGGGTATCAGTAATATCAACAATGCCCAAACCATTCTGGATTACGGCGATGGAAGACCTAATGATCATAAATATTTTTCAACGTGGGCCAACGCAGGCTTTAAATACAACCCTTTTTAATGATGAAAAACATTACCAGAGAAATTATCATGGTCATTATAGCCCTTTTAGGGTTTCAATTGGCTAATGGACAGTCGTTCAAAGCTTCAGCATTTCCAGATCGAATTATCCTGACCTGGTCGGCAGACCCGACGACCACACAGTCTGTTACCTGGCGTACTGACACTACTGTACATAAAAGTTATGCGCAGGTATTGATGGAAGACAGCTCACCTGATCTTGAAAAAGATAATTCGGGAGAATTTGTTGCCATTACAACTTCCCTGCAAGGAACTGAATATGAAAAGGCAAATTATCATAGTGCTACGATGACGAGTCTAAAGCCTGATCAGGTTTATACTTACCGGGTAGGTGATGGCAAGAACTGGAGCGAGTGGTTTCAGTTTCGTACTGCGCCTGCAAAGGTGAAACCTTTTTCATTCATTTATTTGGGTGATGCTCAGAATGACATCAAGTCAAAATGGTCGAGGGTAATCAGAAGAGCATTTGCCACCCATGGCGATGCACGTTTTATTGTTCATGCAGGAGACTTGATCAATCGCTCCAACAATGATAATGAATGGGGAGAGTGGCATTTTGGTGGTGGTTTCATTAACGGAATGATCCCAAGTATACCATCATCTGGAAATCATGAATACTTCCGAGATGAACAAAAGACCCTGACCTTAGATCCACATTGGCGTTCTCAATATACCTTGCCTGAGAATGGACCTAAAGGTTTGGAAGAATCTGTATACTTCATCGATTATGCAAATGTTCGTCTCATTTCATTGAACTCCCAGATGATCGTATTGGATTCCAACTCCATGAAGGCTCAGGCTATATGGCTGGAAGGGGTGTTGAAGAACAATCCTAAACAATGGACCATGATCACCTATCATCATCCAATCTACTCTACAGCAAAAGGTAGGGACAATAAAGAATTCAGAGAGCTGTTTAAGCCGCTGTTTGATAAGTACCATGTAGACATACTGATGCAGGGACATGATCATACCTACAGTCGTGGACAGAATTTACCTACTGGTGTATCAGGAAAGGTAGGAGGCCCTATGTATGTGGTCTCAGTAGCGGGTCCAAAAATGTACAAAATAAATGTCACACCAAGGTGGATGGATGTATTTGCAGAAAATACACAACTGTTCCAAATCATATCGGTTGACCATGATAAATTAATTTACACCGCATATAAGGCTTCCGGAGAAGTATTTGATTCCTTTAGTCTTAAAAAAACAAATAAAGATAAAGCTGCAGTATTTACGGATTTAAAAAAGTAAAGATGTAAATCCAAAAAAGCAAGGGTTCTTTTGGACTCTTGCTTTTTTGCACGATGATCTGCTGGCTTTAATGGAATTGGTGATGGCCATAGTGGATTTTGCTGTTTATTATTTTGTTCATAATATTAAACAATAAACTTTTGGAAAAAGTTTAATTGTGTTTTTACTTAATCAGTTTAATATTCGTAGAGGAATAAAACTCTGGCCGGATTTTAGTGTTATAAGTTGGGAGAGTTTTGACATTTTTTGAATGTTAACTGAATTTATTTTCAAGATAAACTTGCCCGGACAATTGATTAACCATCCCTATGGAGAATGAAAGAGCAGGATAATAAAAAACAGATACTAATTGGGCATTCTCAAGAATCAGATTTGGATCAGCAATTGCGAGATTACCAGAACAGGATCGCCAGTATTCTGGAAAGTTTTACGGACGGTTTTTTTGAAGTTGACAGTCAATGGATAGTTACATATTGGAATAAAGCAGCCGAAAAGTTATTGATGAGGAGCCGCGAGCAAGTAATTGGCCGTAATTTATGGGAATTATATCCAGAGGCGATCCCCCTCAAATTCTATAGTGAATATCACCGGGCAGTGCAAAATAGCATCTCCGTACGTTTTGAGGAGTATTTTTCACCTAAGCAATTGTGGATAGAGGCAGCTGCTTTTCCAACAGGAAATGGGCTTTCTGTTTATTTTAAAGACATTACTGAACGTAAGGTAGTTAATGAACTGCTTCACAATGAAAAACAAAAGTATGTGGAGTTGTTTAACCTGAGCCCTTTGCCACAATGGGTCTATGACTTTGAAAGTTTGAAATTTCTGGATGTAAATGAAGCTGCAATCCATCATTATGGATACAGTAGGGAGGAGTTTATGGCCATGACTATAAAAGATATCCGTCCGGCTGAAGACGTTGCTATTTTGGAAAAGATCCTGGATAAGACATTGAATGATGGTGCTTTTAATGCCAGTGCAGTACGCCACCAGAAAAAGGATAAAACCATTATTCATGTCCGTGCAGAAGGTAATGCTGTTGGCTTTGAAGGAAAAAATGCAAGGCTGGTGATGGTGATTGACCGTACCTGGGAAATTGCAGCACAAAAAGCGCTGGAAGACCGTGAGCAGCGTTTTAGTTCACTGGTGGAGCATGGTTCGGATATGATTGCAATACTAGACCCCGAGGCTAGATACTCTTATGTAACCTCCACCACCAAAACTGTTTTAGGGATAGATCCCAAAGAGTTTATCGGTTGTAATGCTTTTGAGTTTATACATCCTGAAGATCAGGATTTGATTGCAGATCATTATCGTTCACTGGCCAGTCAGGACAAAGTTAGTCTTCCTCCATTTCGTTTCATGGATGGTAAAGGGCAGTATCGCTGGCTGGAGACCATCCTGACAAATATGATGGATGATCCTGCGGTAGGAGGTATCGTCTCCAATTCCAGGGATATTACCCGACGAATTGAAAATGAAATGAAAACCGAAGAGAGTATTTCCCGATTCAATACTGTATCAAAAGCGACCAGCGATGCGATTTGGGACTGGAATATATTGACCGGGGAGATTATATGGAATCAGGGTATAAAAGAGATTTTTGGTTATCGGAAAACCTCCTATAATAAGCAATGGTGGAGGGAACATGTGCATCCGGATGACTTGCAGGGAGTACTTGATAAACTTAATAAGTTACTCAAAAATCAACGGACACGGTTGACCGTAGAATACCGGTTCCGATGTAGTGATGGCTCTTATCGGTTTGTACTGGATAGGGCTTTTTTGGATTTCGATAGTTCTGGGATACCGATACGCATGATTGGTTCTATGCAGGATATTACCGATCGAGTGGATTATACTAAAGCGATTGAAGCACAGAATGCCCGTTTGCAAGAGATTTCATGGATACAGTCTCACAAGATTCGCAGTCCACTGGCAAGTATACTGGGGCTGGTTAATTTAATTGGCGAGGAAGATGTTGATTTGGCTAAAATAAAAGAAATGATCCCTTATTTGAAGCGCTCAGCTGAAAAGCTTGACGCCATTCTGAATGAAATCATTAAAAAAATAAAATAACAGTTATTTTATCTCACTTAATTACTGTTTTGTGAAATGCGCTACCTGCCCACCACCAGCAGCAAGTTTTATGGTGAGGGTACTGGACCTGTTAACTGTTTTAATCTCTTTTGTTAATGCATTAGGGTTTGTTTCCGTGTCGGATGCATCGGTGTAAATCTCCGCGTTATAATTGCCTTCCGGTAAAAAAGTGAGTGGAATTTCTATGGTTCGGGACACCGTATTGTTGATGGTACCCATATACCAGTCTTTTCCCTTTCTACGAGTAGTAGTTACATATTTTCCGATTTCGGCCTTCAGCACATGTGTTTGGTCCCAGCTTGTAGGCACTTGTTGAAGGAACTCAAAGCCAGCCGCTCCTTCATAAGCTTCTGGATAATCTGCAACCATGGCTAAATAACTCTCCAAGACCACATACATGGCCAGCATATGACAGCGTGTTCCATTCATTAGCGGCCTGGTATATTGGGTTTTAAATTTGGATGGTGGGACTGCCCTGAAACCTCCTAAATGATAATCTGTAGCTCCTGCAAGCAAACGGGTGAAAGGCATATCAATGTCATGGTCCGGACTAACCCCTTCTTTGGTCCATTTGTTGAATTCATAATTTAGCGCGCCTTCACGTGTGAATTCATTTGGATAAGTCCGGTGTAATCCCGTCGGCTTAAATGCACCATGAAATTGAATGAATAATTTATGCTCTGCTGCCTTTTTTAAAATCTCTTCCTGGATATTCACCATTTCCTGATCATCCCGGTCCATAAAATCAACCATCATTCCTTTGATTCCCCATTTTTCAAATTGAGCAAAGGATTCTTCTAATTTAGGGTAAATCGCTTTCCAGTTTACCCATACGTGTATAGCAACGCCTTTTTCTTTAGCATAGTCACAGATCTGCTGCATGTTTAAGCTGGGTACTGTTTTAGTGACATCGGTATTCGGACCGACTGTTGCGTAACCGGTTGCGTCGCTTTTATACCAGGCAAAACCACCATAGCCAATAACCGAATGGTATTCTATGTGGTTTCTTGCACAAAAATCGATATAATATTTATTGGTTTCAAAGTTGATACCAGGGGCAAAGGTGCTGTCCGGAGTAATGTCTCCATTCCACCAGTGAAACGAAGTCTTTCCCGGTTTTAGCCAGGATGGATCTTTAATGCTGATAGGATCATTTAAATTGACCAGAATATTTGACTCCATCAGTGTTTCTATCCGGTCGCTGACCATCATTACCCTCCATGGACTGCGGTGTGGTAGAACTGCCTTCACCTTTATTTCCGTTTGGCCTTGAAGCGGAGATAATTGACTTTTAAGTACCTCATCGTGTTTAATCAGGTACATACCTGCATAATCCCTTAAGTTAGCTTCAGTTATGGCCATGTAAACATGATTGGGAAATTCAAGCAGTGCAGGCATATCCATCAGCGTGTCGGGTTTGATTTCCTTTAGTCGCTGCTTCTGATAAAAGCCCTCGTGAGAATTGTTGTAATTGTCCCATAACAATGCATGAATCAGTGGATTTCCTGTTACATTAAAGCTGCTGTTTTCCTGGGTTAATGTGTATGAAGACCATGATTTCTGCTTGGGGAACTCATACCGGAATGCCAGTCCATCATTGAATACCCTTACTGAAAGGTTTACTTGTCTTTGAGGAGCTTTTTTTTCTACTAAAGAGATAATCGCTTGGTTATGCTGGTCTCTTACTGTTTTTGTTTTACCCACAACCAGATCATAACTTTCATCTACATTTGTATAGCTGCTTTTGGAAATCTTGAGATCCGAGCCAAATTTTCCCGTTTCTTTAAAAATCAGGCTCAGTTCAGAGTCTTCAATAATTGTTTTTCCTTTAAAGTTGACTGTATAAAACA
This sequence comes from uncultured Pedobacter sp., assembly GCF_946479715.1. The sequence goes on from NZ_CAMLHF010000008.1 coordinate 19,947, forward strand.
ATGCTTTTGGGCTAAGCTTTAAGGAGAAAATAATATTGCCATCAGGAGATTTTAGCTCAACTTTTTTCTGGGCATAAACAGAAATTGAAGTGCTCAGTAACATCAAAAACGTGATTTTTTTGAATGGATGCATTGTCGGTTGATTTTCAGTGTTTTAGTCGTGATGTTCTAATCTCGGTAATATTATTTATTGTTGCTAATTGTTTTTTGTTCATTTTTATTTGATATTTCTTTAACAATTTGAAATGTATATATTTGAAATCATGCATCCTTGCGACAAAAAAGAAGACGACAAAATTGTAGCGCTCATCCGGCAAAAGAATACTCTAGGTATAGAATTGCTCTATGATACCTATGGGGGAGCAATTTATGGAGTGATTTTACGTCTGGTTGAACACAAAATGACTGCAGAAAAAGTTTTATCAGATACCTTGATCAAGATTTATCATCATATTGAGGATTTCGAGCCTGAACATTTTTCTTTTTTATCCTGGAGTATGAACATTGCCAGATCTTTAGCAAAAGATCATACCTTTACAGATCTTAACAAAAATGCGGGAGGTAGCCGTGAACCTATTTTTGACCTGATTGTAAACAAGGGACTTTCTGTTGAGGTAGTTGCAACTTTGCTTGGCATAAGTAAAGCTGCATGTGCGATGAAGTTAAGGGCTGAATTGATGACAAAAAGTATGAAGTAACCGTGAATCTGCAAACCTATATAGAAAGTGGCATTTTGGAACTTTACGTTCTGGACCTCCTTGATGTGTCCGAAAAGTCAGTGGTTCAGGCTTTGGTGTTGAAGCATTCTGAGTTAAAAATGGAAATTCAGGCGATTGAATTGGCACTTGAAAATCACGCGCTTGAATATGCTATAGAGCCCTCCGCAGGCTTAAAGAAGAAAATCGAACAGGCTTTAATAGCCTCGGCTGAGGATCTTACCAATCAGCATCAAATAATACCTATTGATGAATATTCAGATCATCTGTATTGGCTGGATTTTGCAACCAGGCATTTCCCGGAAGCGCTACATGCAGAAAATTTATGTGAATTGATTGCGGAAGATAAAGGATTGAAGCAAATGCTGGTGGTTTCTACTTTTGATATTGAAGAAGAAAGCCATGCACAGGAATACGAAAGTTTTCTGATTTTGAAGGGAAGATGCAGATGTACCGTTGATGGAAAGGTGTTTTTTCTGGAAGCAGGTGGTTACACGCAAATTCCATTGCGAGTAAATCATCGCGTAGAGGTTGTTGATGGTCCCGTGATGGCTGTTGTTCAATACAGGGCTGCGGTTTAGTTCTTGTCTAGATTTGCACAGAATCCATCCTTCTGTTATTGCAAATTAATGATCATTTTACCAAGAGTCTTCGCTGCTCCCATTTTTTTTCCATTTACCCAAACCATAAAACCTTTTCCTTTGTGGTACTTTGTTCCGTACTTATCATATAAAATGGTGATTTCTTTTCCGTGATAAAGTAGCTTGTCCATGCAAAAGTAATCCCATTTACCTTTAGGCAAAAGGGGGTTGATCACCAGTTGATTCCCTTCAGAAGGGCGCAGTCCGATCAGCCCTGAGATTACCAGATCACAGAAGGTAGAATGATTGTAATCCTTCCCGCGCTCTATGCCACCCTTATCCTTCGCCCAGGTGCCATCATGCCAGCTTTTAAGGCGCGTGCGGGAAATCCAGTCACCTGTCAGTGGATTTAGGTTTTCATCTATCCAGGGCACCACTTTACCTTCACCGATTTTTAGCTGCTGACTGGCAGCATAGGTCTTTAAGAGTTCATAATAGTCGGCGCGTCCAACTACAGACTGGCTATAATTGTTCAGTAAATTGGCCATAGCAGTTAAAGCAACAGAAGTTGCATACGGCCAGCTTGGGCCATTCCACTGACATTCATGTCCCTGGTAGGACAATTTAAAACCTGGATGGTTACGCGCAACAGTTGCTGGGCCAAAGGGAGCTTTAAAAAAGGAACTATCAATAAGATATTTCCAGGCAGCGGAATACCTGGTATTGGGCATATTGAAATACCAGGGTGTGTAACCCTGAAGTTCCAGGGCATCGCAAAGGCTTGAACCATCAACTCGTGATTTCACTTTAAAAAAGTTTGCAGTATCGTCCCAAAGCAGGCCTTCTACTTTTGCTTTAATCTGTTCAGCTTTTTTACGGTAAATTTCGGCATTGTCATGGTCTCCTCTCTGACCAGCCATTTTGCTGATCGCAACTGCATCACCATACATATAGGAATTGATGGTAGGCCTGTATCCACTTCCGCAAACAGACACTTCCATTCCGTCTCTGTCATCAAGCTGCCAGAACAAACCATTGGCATCTTGCTTGTCTTTTTCCCAGGCTGAATAGTTATTGATTAGATCTGGCAATAACTGTTTGATACCTGCCGGATTGCCACTGACCAGATATTGATTGTAGATAGCATCGGCTGCCCAAAAGCTATACAACCGCGGGTTGCCGCCTTTGCGGAACCAGAAAATTGCATAGTCGTTTAAATAGGTGTCGTTTCGAAGCCAGCGGCCTTCATAGAAATGAAAAGCAGCAGGGCAGCTAATGGTATTGTACTTGCCCGCCCAGGGTACATCAGGTAAGAATTCTGTGATCACATAACCTTCCGGTGTTTTTTTAATATGCTTTCGGTAGGTCCACCACCTAAAATAATAGATCCTTTCAAGATCTTTTTCCGGACAGTCTAAAAGAGGAATTTCCTTTGAAAGAAAGGCCCAGCTATCGTTGTTACTGATGAAATTATGATAATATTCTATATCATTCTGATTAAATTCGTCGATATAATGCTTAAAGTCACCCGTTTTTAATACGGTCTGCGCATTCAAAAAGGCAGGGCAAAAAAACAACACAAAATACAAAAGGCATTTTTTCATGGAGATCATTTATTAAACCCAAGATCTCTGCCTTGATGTAAGGCAACACCAATTTGTTCTTTCCCTTCTTTTCTGCCATTATACCAGAGCAACCATTGGTTGCCGTCAAAAATTGCGTAAGGTTTATAAACGGCACTTGAATCCCAGCCCTTACCGGGCCTGATGATGGGGTTTTGCGGATGCCTTTCCCAATCGTGTACGCCGTCAGAAGATTTGGCAATTCCGATCTGAGCGTAATCAACATCACGGAATCCGATATAAAACATAAGGTAACTGTTTTTTTCCTTAATGACCTGGCAGGCGGTAACTTTAGCCTGTTCCCAATGATTTGCAGGGTCGTTTATGAACACCGGATTGCCTGGTTCTTTCTTCCAGTTGATGCCATCCTTACTGGTTGCATAACCAATCGCATCGGGTTCGTATTGTTCACCGCCGGAATACCACATTTTATAAATGCGGGCCTGTTCGTCCCAGATTACGCTGGGGCACATCACCGAGGTTTTCTCCCAGGGTAGTTCTGCAGATAGAACAGGTGTTTTACTCATCCGCTTCCAGGTCTTGCCATCCCGACTGGTGGCGTACCCGATCCAGGATTTCCCTTCGGCCTGTCCGGTGTACCACATGTGATAGATATTTGCTTTCCTGATCACCCCTGGACGATTCAGATCGGCTTCCCATTTATTGTCCGGATTTGGTTTAAGAACGACTATCGGGTCTGTCCATTTCAGTCCGTCTTTACTTGTTGATAAGGCAATGCTTTTTTCTGGCCTCCAGGAACTCCACATACTGTACCCATCCGCTTCACGCAGCACACTAATGTCAAAGATCGTCCCAAAATTACCACCCAAAACCGGATTTTGTTCATATTTAACCCAGCCGGAAACAGTTTCCTGTCCATAACAAAGGTTAATGAATACAAGGAAAAAAGACAAGACAGCGCTTGTCCTGGTGATGATTTTATACATTACAGTCTGCTTGTTTTTCATATTATCCGGCCCAAAAGTTTTATTCAATATCGCTAGAATTAAGTTTATTTGAATCCTTTTTATAAATTTTAGGAGGAAAGGTGGCGTTTACTTTAGAAATGATAGATTTAGGTTCGGATAACAGCAGATTTTAATCTGAAGTAAGTTTCATTGGCTCAATCTCATTCCGGCCATTATTGCAGGCATTTTTATTTAAGTGGTTGGCTGATATTAAAAAATTATACTCCTCCAATAGGGTAATGTATTTTTGCATCCAGTGAGTAAGGATATCCTGATTACTATTTTGTTCAGTTCTTTCAGGATTTAGCGCACCATCTTGGATGTCGGACCAGCCATATTTATGAAATTCATCCTTAAATTCCGAGTAAAAATCATAATCTATTGCTTTGCCAATTTCACGAATGACATCGATAGGCAATTGCTTTTGTTGGAACCAGTTATACAACGTTCTGCGGTTTACTTGCATTCGTCGCGATAATTCACTTATGTTAATGTTTTTGCGCCGAACAGCTAGTTCAACTATTTCGCCTGCATTTACTTTCATAATCTAACCAAATAAAATTAATAGCTTCAAGTTATTCATTAAAGATTAAGTAGCTTATTGTGCGCTATTAAGTTTATATGAATAATATATTAGCTTAAATTATCTACCGTTCAGCTTGTTTGTTTGACACTTTAGTGCATTTCTATTTCTTTGTTTCCATACTGAAAATACTAGGTTTCCTTATTCACAAACCTTTGTAAGTTTTATGTTAAAGTGTTGAATGTTTGATGATTTACTTGTAAATTGGGATAACAAATCCTTGGCTTATGGAAAAGTTAAATGAGAAAAAGCCCCTTGCAAATGGGAAAATGCTCGATTTATTGACACGACTAATTAAGCTACGAAAAAGAAGTCAGCAAACTAATCAAAAGCTGGATGAGTTGAAGAAGCAGTCTGACGAATTGTTACATTCCGATACTAAAAAATAGAGGCACTGATTAAGTTTATGTAATCAAAATTGGTGCTGATTACAAAATGATAATCTCAAATTCAAGTTTACTTCATTTAATTTTGGCTTATGAATTATCCCGTATTTATCTTCCACGAATTAATGTTCAGGCTCTCAGAAATCTCTCCGAAAATTGGTACTTACGTTTCCAGTTTTGTTCAGGACAATACTTTTGTGATCCATTCCACTAATGGCAGACTCATTGTGGATGAAGAGACAATGACAAAGCAGTATCATGATCCTACATTGCTGTCGAGGGAATATTTAGACAATCTTGTCGAGAGGTTTCTTTTTAATGAGAGTGGTAAGTAGTGTTGTTGGTTCCATGGCTTGTTGATTATATGCAGATGTAAACAAGTATTTTAATCAATATTAAAAAATTTAGTGAATTTTGGTCCGAATTCAGATTCAGAAAGAACGCTGAATGGACCCTACAACATAGTCGCTTTTTGGTGCACTCTAAAACTACTCTGGTTCGGTTCTCGTTCGGCCAGAGCCGAATAAAAAGCGAACAATAGTAGTAGTTGGGTAAAACGACCAGGACTATCCAATTTTCTATTAGCGATAATAATTTTCTATAAATCTTTTAACTTCCTCAAAGCGGCTGTTGCCCTGCTTCTCAATTCCCCTTCATTAAAGCTAATTAGGTTAACATTAACAAAGTCATTAGGATCATACAAATAATCCAGTGAGTAATCTCTGATGTCGAGATAGAGTGTATCTAAAACCTTTCCAATTCTCTCGTCAAACTTTCCCGACAGCCAATACTCATCTTGAGCTTTTATTTCAATAAACAATTGTTCGAACTCAGACAGTTCAATTTTTTCGGAACTTAACATCGTGAGCAGATGCAAATACTTTTGCAAATGTATTTTGTCTAATAGTTTTATATCATTTACCATAGCCGTCTATGTCTTTTATTATGATGTAGTTTTTATTGCCTATGCTCTCCACGGTTATGATATAATCAGGAAATTCCATAGTGAGGTTTTGCTGCATAATGATGTAAAAACTATCTATTTGGTGTTGTGGCACAAACAGCTTATAACATCTCATTTCTTGTAGCTTTTTAGGCTCTATTACGTCAATAATGATCTGTTCTTTGCTGATTGATGCACCATCTCCGTAAGCGATGGCGAAGAGCTGCTCAATTGTATGGTTAATAATTATCATGGTGTGCCCTCTACAGTTCTTTTTAATTTTTAAGTCTGGTGCATTGCCAGACTTAAATCCTGAAAAACCATATTGATAAAGTTGCAGTTCATTTTGGTGTGATTTTTCTTTGAGCTTAGTATAACTAAAATTTAAGCACATAGTAGCCATTATGAAAGTTGGGTTGGTCATTTTCATGTTGTTTTAAGGATGAATTTTTGGGCAAAGAGTGGCCATTACGATTATTTGTTCGTTTTCTAATATTGTAAATAAGAAGTAGATCTAGTATGGAAAATTCGTCATCTCGACGATAGGAGAGATCTCTTGAAGTAGAACAGGCAAGAGATCTCTCCTATCGTCGAGATGACGGCAGTTGCTATATAAAAACTCAATCTGGATGATCGAGAATAAGCGAGTAAAGAATTGCTATACATATTTCCATATCTAATATTCATAGTTGATATTATATGGAACTTTGATGGAGGTAATTAGTGACTTTTTAAAAGCAAAAGCGTGGTACCCACTACATCCGTTTAACGAGGTACTGGTATACCCATAACAACGAATAAGTGAGCCCACGCTTTCACGCGTGAGCACCTTCACCTATCCCTTTGTTGTTATATAAAAATTACCAGTTTTCGTTAAACAAAGTTCTTGGTGCTAAATGCTCCAAATATTTTGAAGATTCGGCAAAAATATAATATTAGCTTGTTACATACATATTTTGTTTCGACTAATATATATAGGTTTGAATGAAACAAACAAACTAGATGCTAAAAATTCTCTTTTTTGAATCTATCTTGCTTCTTTGCCATTTACTGATTTCGAAAAATGCTCCATGCCCACCAGATCAGAATAAATTGTAATGGCAGCCTGATATAGGCAAGCAATTTGGAGCCAATAGCAGGGTTTTGTTTGAACACGTCAAAGGCATGGAGGGGCAGAAATACAATCATGAGTAGGAATAATCCAAGGGCTCCATAGTGTCTGCATACGGGAATGAGCAGGCATACACCTAATGTTGCTTCAACTGCACCTGTTACATAGTTTACGGGGAGTAAAGGCAACCAGTTTGGAATAAATGTTTTATAGAAATAGGGTTTCACAAAGTGATTTATCCCAGCTAAAATCATTAAAATTCCGTACAGCCATGTGAAATAGATTTTCATTTTAGTTGTGTTTATGCGATTATGGAAACTAACAATTCATTAGCGTCGATCCTCAATCATTCTTAAATAGATATGGAACAAGTTAAATATATCCTTTTTTACTTGACTTTACGCATTTCATCACGCTCTAAGCAAGCTAAGAACATGGTAACAAAATGGACAAGACTTCGTCTAAATGGAAAAGAAAAACATAAAAAATGGATACTGGCAAAAACATTAAAAGTAACCTGGAAGATTTCAAAATCAATATCAAAATTAAACTTTCAGCACTTTGGGCATCTGTAACATTATGTTATTTGTATGGCGACTATTTTGAATTATATGTTCCTCAAAAAACAGCAGGGCTGGTAAGTGGTGAAAATTTGCTGGACACCCCACAAAAATTATTGATGGCAGCGATATTATTGGCTATTCCAGTCATAATGGTTTTCTTAGCCCTCATTTTAAAACCCACCATAAACAAGCTGATGAATATCATTTTCGGCCTTTTATTTACCATCATTATGCTATTGATCGCTTTTACTTCATTGGTGCCATGGAAATCATTTTATGTTTTTTTAGCATTGGTTGAAAGTGCAATAACCACAATTATAGTTTTTTATGCCTGGAAATGGCCAAAACAAAATATAACGGCTTAAAACATGATCACAATTACCTCATCCATCAAGAAAACGGCAAGAATTTCAGGATTATTATATCTTATAGTAGTGCTTATGGGGATTTTCAGCCTGGCATATGTGCCTAAAACCCTTTTTGTCTGGGATGATCCAGCGCTTACTTTTAAGAACATTGTATCGTCTGAGATGCTTTTTCGACTAAGTATTGTGAGCAGTGTAATCTGCTACACGGCATTTGTTTTTTTACCAATTGCCTTATACAGACTGTTGAAAACTGTTAATGAATTCTATGCAAAACTCATGGCCATTTTAGCAATTGTAAGTGTTCCTATATCTTTTGTGAATTTGCAAAATAAGCTTTCGGTTCTTTCTCTGATTGGTAGGGACGATTACCTGAACATTTACACAGCAGAACAATTGGAAAGTCAGGTTATGTTTCATCTAAATCAATACGACAATGGGATACTTCTGGCTTCTGTATTTTGGGGGCTTTGGTTACTTCCTTTCGGCTATCTGGTTTTTAGATCAGGATTTCTTCCCAAAATTTTAGGTGTCCTTTTAATGCTGGGCTGTTTTGGCTATTTAATAAATTTTACAGGAAATATGCTCGTTAAGAATTATTCCGCCATCGGGGTTTCTAAATTTGTGAGTTTACCGGCCAGCATGGGTGAAATAGGAATTTGCTTATGGCTGTTAATCGTAGGCGTAAAACAGAAAAGACAAAAAATCAGCCTTACGGCTGATTGATATCTTGCTCCACATATTTTTTTAGCGACTCTCCAAGTATAAAATTCCAACCTTCAGTAAAGCTGGTAACAGCGAAATTCGGGCTGTCTTTAGGGAAACTGCCAAGCCCTTCATGGGTCAGTTTTAACCGGGTTTTTTGTTCTCCATCCTTAAAAAGTTCCCAGGTGACCACGGAATACCCATCGTTATGTTCAGGGTAAGTCCAGGTGTAACTTAGCTTATTGGGCGGATCCACAAAAATCACTTCGCATACATGGAGGTATTGCTCCTTTTCATCACCCCCGGTAAATTGGAATTTGAATCCCTTTTCCGCTTTGAATTCTTCAAGTTCAAAGTACCATTCTTTCATTTGGTCCCTATCGGTAATGGCTTTCCATACCTTTTCAATTGGTGCATTATAGCTGCGTTCTACAATTAGTGGTTTTGTTTCCATAATTACTTGTATTTAGTTGTGTTGTCTCCTAATAGTTCATCGTCCCCGCGCTCCAGAAAGTCGCCAAGGGCATCTAGTTTATGGTTCCAGAATTTCCTGTACCGATTCAGCCATTTGTCGATTTCTTTTAGCTTGTGTACATCAGCTCTGCAATAGCGCTCCCGGCCGTCCTGTTTCACAGTTATCAACCCGCACTCTTCCAGAATTTTGATGTGTTTGGATATAGCTGGCCGGGTGATGCTGAAATGTCCGGCAACCGCATTGAGGTTCAAGGACTGATCACTCAGTAGGTCGATAATCTCGCGTCTGGTGGGGTCGGAGATTGCCTGAAATACATCTCTTCTTAATTCCATATATTTGAAACCATGTGGTTACAAATATATAGGATACCATTTGGTTACGCAAATTTAAAATCAAATTTTTTAGCAATCGTTTATATATTTATATTTCAATTTGCCATCTCATGAAATTCACCAGGATATCACCTCATCCAAGTCTAGAAAAGTTGATCGAATGCTACTGGATGATGCAGAGTGACGATCGCACTCCTCGGGTAGAGAAAATTATTCCTGATGGATTTACAGAGCTTATTTTTAACTACGGTAGCGTCTACAGAGCTAAAACAAACGGATCCTGGTATACACAAACATCAAACCTGCTAGCTGGGCAGATCAGCAGCAATTTTCACCTTGAGAATACCGCAGAGACTGGCTCATTTGCCATTAAACTCAAACCTGCGGCGCTTACCCAGCTCTTTGGTTTGAACATGGAATGCTATCTTGATCAGATTGTTGACCTGGATACTTTCCCTAATCAGGAGCTGGCGGGACTAAAGAATCGAGTTCTTCCTTTTGAAAATGAGCAGATCCTTAAACAGCGTCTGGATGATTATTTCCTTGAGCTCAGTAAATCAGCTACTGAAAATCCCTTAGAGGAAGTGCTGCGGCTTATCTTTGATTCAAACGGTAAGGCAAGTGTTAAGGATCTTTGCCTGGCAGGAAAGAAGAGCGAACGACAGCTCCAGCGGCTTTTTAAGAAGTACATAGGGCTCCCGCCAAAGTATTACGCACGGATCATCCGTTTCAATTATATCTTTCAGCTGATTAGGGATAAAAAACGCAGCTGGGCAGATATTGTCTATGAGTCGGGTTATTACGATCAATCTCATTTCATTCGCAACTTTAAAGCTTTTACCGGAGAAGATCCCTCTGCTTATTTTTTTGAAGCGCCAAACATGGCCAACTTCTTTCTCAATAAATCGTAACCATCGTCGGTTTTGTACAATACACAAACATTGCTCAATCGTAATTTTGAAAGAAAAAGATTATGAAAATTCAACGATTCTCTCTCCTTATTTCTGTTATGTTTATTTTGGGATTCAGTAACATGGCATGTGGACAGGAAAACATGGCTCAAAAATTTAAAAAGCTAGAATGGCTGATCGGTAAATGGCAGCTTACAAATTCCAAGCCCGGGCAATCAGGATACGAAAACTGGTCTAAGGTGTCTGATACTAAACTTACAGGAAAGGGCGTAACGCTTAAGGGAAAGGAAATCATTTTTGTAGAACAACTGGAACTAAGCATAAAGGGAGACGACATCTTTTATGCCGTTACTGTTACCGGTGATTCCGGGCCGGTTAATTTTAAGCTGACCACCATTAGTAAAGACGCTTTTGTATGCGAAAACCCAGAGCATGACTTTCCGAAAAAGATTGCTTATACCCGGAAAGGTGGAACCGTAAAAGCAATCGTTTCCGGCAACGGGCAGACCCTTGACTATGAATTTATCAGTTCAGCTCCTAAAAGAAATTGATGGATTTATTTTTATTGTTGTTGTTGAATTTGCTGCATAAGCTCCAGATTCCGACGGTAGCTGTTACCTTGGGTAAGGGGAACAGACACCACAATTGATTCATTTTCTTCTATGAAAGGTTCTTGTGTATCTGATGATATCCCGTTGTCGTAACCAATAATTACCTGAACGGTAAGCTTATGATTGGATGGACCTTTATAAACACCTTTTACCGGAGAGCAGTCTGTAAAACTCCTGCCTAGCGCCAATCTTACATATGTTTCGTTGGCAATGCAGTTGTTTGTGGGGTCTAAACCCAGCCACCCATAGTCGGGTATGTAAGCTTCTACCCAGGCATGAGTGGCGCCTTCTCCCCGAATTCCATTTTTATTGGGGCAAATGTAGCCACTCACGTATTTCGCGGGGATTTTAGCCATACGCAACATCTGGCAGAGAATATGTGCGAAGTCCTGACATACGCCCGACTTGATTTGCCAGATTTCATCTATCTGAGTTTGTACTGTTGTTACGCCTTGTATGTATTTGAAATGTTCATATACGTATTGACAGTAGTCCATGGCTACTCGATAGGGTGTTAAATCCGACTGCAGGAATTGTTCTGTGATCTTTTTGAGTTCATCAAGTTCATTAAAAGCTTCCCATTTCAGGTAATCAATATAGGGAACCTGATACCGTAGTTTTTCAAGTTCCATCCACTGCATCTCACTGAACATGGTTTCTGAGGGGAGTTCTTTAGCTATGGTGGCCACAGTAAGCTCTGAATAGATTTCCAGCTCTCTGTGCCGCTCACTATAAGCAAAGAAGCCAATCTTATTGCCATAATAGTCAGTAAATATATCTACTTTCGGATTGCCCGAAATTTTAAGGGTATGCTTAATTACACTCTGGAATTGATCTTCAATGGGATAGAGGATAATGTGGTTTACGCTTTCTCTTACCGGAGATTCGTAAGTGTATTTGGTGATGTGTTTTATTTTAAATTCCGGCATGGTGCTTAGTATATGTTGAAACAAGTTTGATTAAAGGCATTTCCTATGCCATAGAGTTCGGATTTTATTTCCGCTAGGTAGAGGTGAAGGTCTCCTTTTTTTAAACCCTTTATAGAGCTGTATTTTACTTTGCTTTGGAGCCTGCCAATAAGGAAAGCAAGATTTCCTGCAGTAATGTGTCCGTCGCCTTTTAATCTTTCAAAATATTTGAACAGTTGATTGATGCAGTAGATAACAGACCTCGGAAACTCATTGTTCAGCACAACCTGGTCAAGTACATTTTCTGCTTCAAAGCCCTGTCTATAGGTTTTTAGGTACAGCTCGTATCCGCCTATAGAAAACAAAAGGTGTTTCCAGTAGTTGGTGTTTGTCAGTAAGTCCGGGTTGTGGTCTACCGAGCCAAATTTAATGTCCAATATATTTACCGATTGAATACTGCGCTCCAGATATTTTCCGATGCGCATAAAGCTGCTTCCTTCGTTCCTTGCCATGGTGATTTCTGTAATGCCATAAAAAAGCATTCCTTGTTTAATCAGAATATCTAATACAGATATCGGATCATCTTTTTTTAACATGGTGTTTAGCTTGGGGTCCTTTACTGTATGGTAATATTCATTTAGGCACTGCCATACATCTTTGGTAATGTGGTCCTGTACACTTCTTGCATTTTCTCGTACTTGCGTGATGATGTTGAGGATAGAGTTGGGGTTCTCCTTGTCAATCACCATGTACTGTAATACAGTACGACTGTTAAATTCCATGGCCTCCAGTCTTTCGTCATTCCGGTCGCAAAATAAGTGCATAACCGGACTCCATGAAAACTCTGAGATCGCATCTTGCGAGGAAGCGTAATTTATTTTAAGCATGCGTAGCATGCCATCTGTTCTTTCGATATAACGGCTTAGCCAGTATAGGCTTTCAGCAACCCTGCTTAACATAGTGATTTTGTGTTTAATCTTATTGTTGTTTATTTAGAAAGTACCCATGTGTCTTTACTGCCGCCTCCCTGAGAGCTGTTTACAACCAGCGAACCCTCTTTAAGTGCTACTCTTGTTAATCCTCCGGGAATAATGTCTATTCCATTGGGGCCGCAAAGTGCAAACGGACGAAAATCGACCCTTCTGGGTTGTAATTTACCTTGCATGTAACATGGCGAGGATGATAAGCTGATGGTAGGCTGTGCAATAAATTGTCGTGGATCTTTCAGAATTTCCAGCTTGTATGCTTCAATTTCTTCTTCCGTTGAAGCGTGTCCCATTAACATGCCATAGCCACCGCTGCCATTGGTTTGTTTAACTACCATACGGGAAATATTTTCGAATACATATGCGCGCTCACTTGCGTTCCCTAACTGGTAAGTTGGTACATTTTTAAGTAAGGGTTCTTCATTCAGGTAGTATTTTATCATGTCTGGCACATAAACGTATACCGCTTTATCGTCGGCTACGCCATTCCCTACCGCATTTACAATGGTTACATTTCCTTTTCTGTAAGCATTCATTAGCCCGGCAACACCAAGTAAGCTGGTTGGGTTAAATGCCAGCGGATCAAGATAGTCATCATCTACTCTCCGGTAAATTACGTCAACCTGCTGCAGTCCGGCGGTAGTTTTCATGTACACTTTATGGTCTTCCACAATTAAATCTGGTCCCTCCACCAGCTCAATTCCCATTAAACGGGCAAGTGTAGTATGTTCAAAATACGCTGAGTTGAAGCTACCCGGACTCAACAAAACTATTGTAGGATCGGCAACGTCATGTGGTGCAAGTGAAAGCAGATTGTTGTAGAGGACTGTAGGGTATTCAATCACGCTTCTTACCTTACATTGAGGTAAAAGATCTGGGAATAGACGTTTGGTAATTTCCCTGTTTTCCAGCATGTAGCTAACTCCTGAAGGAGTGCGGACATTGTCTTCAAGGATATAATAAGTTCCGTCGTTGTCTCTGATCAGGTCAATCCCGGCAATGTGTATATAGATGTCGTGAGGTACTTTTACATTGACCATTTCTCGTAAAAAATGGGGACAAGAGTAAATTACATCAATGGGAACAATCCCGTCTTTGATGATAAACTGATCGCTGTATACATCTTTCAGAAAGAGGTTCAAGGCAGTAACCCGCTGCTTAATTCCTTTTTCTATAAAAGACCATTCATCAGCAGTAATAATTCTGGGGATGATATCGAAAGGGAAAATCTTTTCTATGCCTTCGCCGCTATTGTATACAGTAAAGGTGATGCCCTGGCTCATGAAAAGTGCTTTAGATAGTTCTTCTTTTTTGTTGAGCTCTTCGGTCGACTCAAGATCGAGGTAGTTCATGACAGTTTTGTACTCTTCTCTTACCGTTTCTGAGTCATTAAACATTTCATCCCAGGTGTTTTTGGGTAGATCGTATGATTTTGTGTAGCTTTTTGTTTCCATATTCGATCATTTTATGTTAAAATCTTCTGAAATATAGTTATATCTTTATTTAAATTGATTTTTAAATCAAATAAAATGTTATTTTACTTTATTTATTCATTTTTTATGTGTTAAAATTTAATTTTTTAGTCTTTTTTTTGTTTCATGTTAATTTATAATTGATTTATGACTATTTTTTATTTGATATTTTAAATATTTATGAAGTTAGAGGTTTCTGCTAGGATAATTTATGAGGTAATTTCGTCTTCAACATTGATCTTGAATGTGCAGCCGGTTAAATCTGCAGGTCAGTTTCTTGTAGAAGAACATATGGAACTGAATCAGCAACTGAAAATGAGAGAGCTGTTTTCTATTTCCGGTGAAAAGAGATTCAAAATCATAGAAATTCCTGATGCAGGGAACTTAATGATTCATTATCGGGCATTAGTAGAAACAGAAGTTCGTGCGGTTGACGCAGAACACTTGGATGATATACCCATTGGCAACATGCCGGTTAGCGCTTTGTCGTATTTAAATCCCAGCAGGTACTGTCAATCCGACAAGTTATATAAGTTCGCATTTCACAAATTTGGGCACATCGATCATGCTTTTTATAAGGTTATGGCTATCCGTGATTGGATTTATGATAACGTAGAATACAGTGGGGGCTATACAAATGCCCAAACGTCTTCTTATGATACAATTACAGAGCAAATAGGGGTATGTCGTGATTTTGCGCATTTAGGTATTGCTTTGTGCAGGGCGTTAACCATCCCGGCAAGATATTACACCGGTTATGCATATCAATTGCAGCCTGCAGATTTTCATGCCTGTTTTGAGGCTTACATTGGTGGTTATTGGATTATTGTAGATGCAACCAAACTCGTTCCGCTAAATGGATTAGTTAAGATTGCTACCGGAGTTGATGCTACGGATACCGCATTTGCCAGTATATTCGGGAATTTGCAGTTTGTAAGTTTGGACGTTACCGCAAATTTAATTGATACTGAGTTTCGTTATATAGATCAGTATACTGCCGAACAAGGATATACTTATATTTAATTACGCTTTAATGTGATCCTATTTCAATATGTTAAGAATTACGTAATTTAGAAGATATTGAATAATCCCTTCAAGATGAAAGTAGTTTTGTGCTTAATTGTAATTAGCATGGCTTTAAACGTGCAATCTCAATCTTACCATTCAGATAAATTGGAAGTAGCAGCTGAATTTGGTCAGTCACAGCCTATCGGTGTGAGCGTTTCCTCCACCAACAGAGTCTTTGTTTCATTTCCCAAAAGAGAGCCCTACAGGTATGGATTAATTGAGATTGTAAATGGAAAGTATGTTGCTTATCCAGATGAGAACTGGAATCGGAAAGAGGGAAAGGAAACAGAAACTTTTTTAAATGTTCAGGACATTTACATCGATACGAAAGACCAACTGTGGGTATTAGACCCTAAACCTGATCAGCATAAATTTAAATTGGTACAGATAGACCTTAAAACTAATCAGGTGAAAAGAGTCTATCAGTTTGACGACCTGGCAAAAGATAAATCAGCATTAAATGATGTTAGAGTCGATACAGATAAACAATTGGCTTACCTTTCAGACCCCGGTCAGGCTGCGATTGTGGTATTAGATCTTAAAAGCGGTAAAACAAGGCTGGCACTTCAAAATAAGCCTCAAACATTAGCCGTTCCCGGATTTAGTTTGTCTTACGGGGGGAAGATAATGGCAGACAAAAATGGCAATATCTTTAAATCCAATGTAAATGGGATTGCAATAACCAAGGACAATAAGTTCTTTTATTTCAGGCCAATCAACAGCATGCACCTTTATCGTGTAGAAACAAAATATCTTGCAGATGCAAAATTAACAGCCGATGAATTGGCTAAATATGTTCAGGATTTAGGTGAAACGGGAGTTTGCCATGGTATGGAAGCAGATAAAACCGGCAACATCTATCTCACTTCTTCAACAGATTATAGTATAAAATATTTTACCCCAAATGGTGAATTGATAACACTGGTGCAGGATAGCAGGTTAATATGGCCAGATTCTTTAGGAATTGGCAGCGACGGGTATTTATATTTCTCTTGTGCTCAAATGAACCGTTTGCCACAATGGAATGATGGTATGAATAAGACCAGCTATCCCTATCGCATTTATCGGGTCAAACTTCCAAAATAACTTTGGCTATTGTAAACAATAAATTACAAATAATCCTATCCGGTTTTAGTCTGATAACTTTTCATCAAAATATAATATCATATGTTTGTAACATAACTTTTAATTGAATCTTAAAAAGAAAACGAATGTATTTACAGCGATTTTTTTATCTGTTTCTTATCATTTTGATGATCAGCAGTTGCGGGATCAGCAAAAAAGCGAAGCATCAGGAAACCTCATTTGATAATGGCATCAAGCAGATTAAGCACGTGGTGGTTATCTATATGGAAAACCATAGTTTTGATAATCTTTACGGAGAATTCAAAGGCGCAAATGGTATTGAAAATGCCAAAAAAGGAAATTTTGTACAGGTTGACAAAGATGGAAAACCTTATAAGTACCTTCCTGAGATTCCGAGAAACAACTCCTTCCCAACCAACCTGCCAAATGAACTTTTTAATATAGACCAATACGTTCCATCTGACAAGACAACGCCTGATGTTACTCACCGTTTTTTTCACAATCAATTGCAAATTAACGGAGGAAAAATGGATAAGTTCGCGGTATATAATGACTCCAAAGGATTAGCGATGGGTTATTATAATACTGAAAAACTACCCCTTTATCCTATGGCTCAAAAATACACACTGTGTGATAATTTTTTTCAGAGTGTTTATGGCGGCTCTTATTTTAACCACGTTTATATGATTTCTGCGGCTGTGCCAGTTTGGCCGGATGCCCCTAAATCAATGATCGCAAAAGTTGATGCTGATGGTAAAATGATAGAGGATGGCATAGTTACTCAAGATGGATATGTTGTGAACCATGTTCTTTCGAGAAACAAGCCTTACCCTCCCAAATCGGATACCTCCAAATTATTGCCATCTCAGACGATGCCGACTATTGGCGACAAACTAAGCGAAAAAAATATATCATGGGCATGGTATTCTGAGGGGTGGGACGATGCAGTGGCAGGAAAGAAGAATAATTTTGCCTATAATCATGAACCATTCTTATATTTTGCCAAATATGAAGAGGGGACAGAGGGCCGAAAACACATGAAAGATCAAAATGATTTCATTAAAGCAGCGAAAGAAGGTTCGCTTCCCAGCGTTTCTTTTGTGAAACCAGGCGGAGGAAATGATGAACATCCAGGCGGTTCTGCTGTATATTCTTCAGAACAACTGGCAGTAAACCTAATCAATGCAGTTTTAGAGGGGCCAAATGCAAAGGATGCACTAGTTATCCTGACCTATGATGAGTTTGGTGGCTTTTTTGATCATGTAACGCCTCCGGTTATAGACAGATGGGGTCCGGGTAGCCGTATCCCCGCAATTATTATAGGGCCATTTGCCAAAAAGGGCGTTGTAGATCACACGCAGTATGAAACAGTAAGCATTCTTTCTTTTATAGAGCATAGATGGGGAATAGAACCATTGGCCGAAAGGGATAAAAATGCGAACCCGTTCAGAAATGCGTTGGTATTTAAATAAGTTACTGTTAACCAGGAGGGGGAGGGATATGTTATGTATAAGAAGATTGGAATAGTAGCAATTCTGTTTACAGGGCTATTTATTGTAAGCTTTACCTCTGTTAATTCTAATAAAACAGAACAAATACCAGCCAGCGCGCGTGAACGAAAAATTCAAAAAGAAGTTTTAAGTCAGATCATATCCTTCAAGGAGTATGTAAAAGATACCTTATTTTTTGAGGTCAGTAAAGAAAAGGTTGACGCATACCGTGTTCAGCAGACCTTTTTAAAATCAAGATTACTGTTCAAAAAGTTTGAATGGGCGGCAGAGTATTTTACTGCCGACCTAACTAAGAGATTAAATGGCCCCCCAGTACAAGAGATCGAAAATGCGGATTTACTAGATCCTTCTTTGGCCCGTGCTGTTGATCCAATGGGGCTCCAGGTGATAGAACAGTTTATCTATCCGAAGTACGATTCAGCAGGCAAAGAAGAGTTGATCAGCGAGGTCAAACATTTAATAACAAATACGGATTATCTGATTTCTTATTTCAATGATCATCAGTTTGCGGATTGGCGAATATTGGATGCAGCCAAGTTAGAAGTATTTAGGATAATCGCTTTGGGAATTACCGGATTTGACAATTCTCTTTCTTTGAACAGTATGAAAGAATCGTCCGAATCCTTAAAAAGCCTGCGCACTATCCTTTCTCTCTATATCAGCAAAAAAGACCAAACTACTTTACTACAGAATCTGAATGCCTCAATAGAATATCTTAATCATAATTCTGATTTTGATTCCTTCGACAGAGCAACATTTATTACAAGCTTCGGAAATGAGGTCAGCGCCGGGATAGCGCAGCTGGAGCAGAATTTGCCTGGCGATAAAATTAAATATAACCGAATGCTTAGGCAGGAGGTGAACACATTATTTGATTCGGATGCATTTAATGTAGATGCATTTTCTCCGGGCCCTGAATACCATATAACAGATGCTAAAGTAGGGTTAGGAAAAAAACTTTTTTATGATCCTTTGTTGTCCGGTACGGGCACAAGAAGCTGTGCTTCATGTCACAACCCTGATTTGGCATTTACCGATGGATTGGCTAAGCATACAGATGTTCATGTTCCTTCAAAACTGCTGAAAAGAAATGTACCTACGTTACTCAACGCAGCTTTACAATCAAATTATTTTTATGATATGAGAGCGTTAACGTTGGAGGATCAGGTGCGTGATGTAATCAGCAGTAAACAGGAGATGGATGGCTCAATGGATGCGATCATAAAATATGTTTCTGCAGATAAATCATATCAGTTGTTATTTTCAACGGCTTTTTTTGCAAAGACCGGAAAAGGAATCAGTTCAGATCAAGTGACAAATGCCCTTGCTTGCTATATTCGGAGCTTAACAAAACTCAATAGCCGGTTTGATGAATATATGCGTGGTAATAGAGATGCCTTGTCAAAGTCAGAATTGATAGGCTTTAATTTATTTATGGGAAAAGCGAAATGTGCCACCTGTCATTTCGTTCCTTTATTTAATGGAGCTACTCCTCCAAAGTACGTAGAAAGCGAAACGGAAGTGCTGGGCGTTCCAGTTTCTGTGGCAGATTCCACACTGGACTCGGATCTGGGTTATTATAGCGTGATAGGTGTTGATTCCTATAAAAATGCTTTTAAGGTTCCAACTATTCGGAATATCAATAAAACTGCGCCTTATATGCATAATGGAGCATATAAGACTTTAGATCAGGTAATGGAATTTTATAACAATGGGGGAGGTGTCGGCTTAGGAATAAATCTCTCAAATCAAACGCTTTCCGAAGAAAACCTTCACCTCACTGAAAAAGAAAAAGAAGATATCATTGCCTTTATGGAGAGCCTGGAAAGTAAGTAGTTTTAAACGTGATGCTCCTTTTGGGAGAAAAGATTCATGCAAAAAAAACATTACTAATAGTCAAATTATGGGTGGTATTAAGCCACCTATAGTTTAATCTTTACGCTAAACTAGTAAAATAGACTATGGGAATGAAGAATTTAACGGTGGCATTGATTTGTTTTCTTTGTTTAAGCAGTGGAATTGTTTCATTAGCACAAGAACCAGTTCAATCCCTTAATGAATTATTAAGAGATATAAACGGTTCGTTAAGATTGTCGGTAAAGGAATTTAATGGAACAGACTTACTATCCGAACAGCCATTTAACAAAGAGTTATTGCAGACAAAAACAGGTAATTGGAGTATGCAATTTAAAGCAAGTCCGGTTTCGAAGCATCCCGAAGTTATGGATGTTTCTATGTCATTTCGCTTAAACAGTGGTATTGCTAAGTCATCAGCAGTTTCAGTTTCCTTTGATTTTAGTAAATGGGATCCAGAAAACTATGTGTTAGTGCCTGCTTCTGTTTACAATGGAAACCGCTACAGAGCAATTGGAAACAGTTATAGTCCACAATATCCAAAGGATATGTATTATAACCCTTCCGTGCCACTTAGTATTTCTAACAATCCCCGGCTTTCTATTGAATCAAATAAAGCCTCACTTGTAGAGTTGACAACAGGAAATGTGGCTACGCCCGCGCTGTGTTTTTTCTCAAAAAAGGAACAAAAAGGATTTATTGTACTTACTGAACAAATGACCAGATTGGGTAGTAGTGGATTAACTATTACGGAAAATGAAGCAAAAGACAGCTGTTCTTTCAGTATTTCTGTACCTACAGTTCGTAAAATGGCAACTGGGTTTGGTGATTTTCATATAAGTGGTGACAAAGCACCCGATTGGAATTCTGGTGATGAGGTAACGTTAAACTTTAAAGTATACGTTTTTAGCGCCTCAAATATTCCTGACCTTTTAAAGAAGTTTATGCAGGTACGCAAAGCGCTTTCAGGTTTAAACCACCCTCGTAACATAATACCTATGAGTAAATTGTTTGAAGTAGCTACAAATATATGTAGAGGGAACTTTGTTGATGTTCCTGCAGGATCATTTTATAGACCTGAAAACAATAAGAATTTTCAGCTTGGATGGGTTAGTGGAATGATGAATACCTACCCAATGTTGGCCCTTAATGATAAAAAGGAGAGAGATAGGGTTATTGCCGAATTGGATTTTGTAGTAAATAAATTGCAAGGAAAAAGCGGATATTTTTATGGAGGAATTACAGCTGTCGGCGAAATTATCCCTGAAAAGATGTCTCCTGATTTTAAACCAATTCAGGCAATGGTAAGGAAAAATGCTGATGCGTTGCTTTGGCTCATAAAACATATGCAACTGTTAAAAGCTCAGGGCTATGGCAAAAGTGTTAAACCGGAGTGGGAAAATGCAGCTAAAAAGCTCGCTGCTGCTTTTGTAAAGACTTGGAATAAAGATGGAGAATTTGGTCAGTACATTGTTCCTGAAACGGGCGAAATTGCTGTATATAATTCAACAGCTGGTGCTATTGTTCCGGCAGGCTTAGCAATGGCATCCGATTATTTTCACAATAAGGAATGGATGAAGGTGGCTCAGGATGCAGCTAAATTTTATTATCATCGTGATGTTGAAAAGCAAGGTTTAACAGGAGGTCATTGTGGAGATATATCTCAAGATGCCGATTCTGAATCCGCATTTGGGTTCTTAGAATCGCTAATGGCTTTATATTATTACACAGGACAAAAAGAATGGTTAAATAGGGCAGAAGTTCAAGCTGCATTGGGTGCTACATGGACGTTTTCTTATGATCCTGTTTTTCCTCCAAATAGTGAAATAGGAAAGCTTAAGAGCAATATGGCAGGCGCTATTTGGGCCAGTATTCAAAATAAGCATGCTGCTCCCGGCATTTGTACGGCTTCGGGAGATTATATCTTTAAGTTATTTAGGGCTACAGGTAATCCGCTCTATGCAGATTTGATAAGGGATATTCAGCATGCACATGCCGAAGCAGTAAATATGCCGGGCCACTTAACAACCAATAACCTGGTAGGTTCTTCAATGGAAAGAATTCAGCTAAGTGATGCCGAAGGGAAAGGAAGTATTGGTAATTTTATAAACACGCGTAACTCGTGGACAGAAACAAATGGGGTACTGATGGCTTTGGAAATCCCTGGCATTTATGTTAATATGGATCATAAAAAATTATACGTTTTTGATCATGTTAAAGCTCAGGTATTGTCAATTGATAAATCAGGAATTACCATTCAACTCAAAAATGAAACGGAATACGATGCAAATGTTTCGGTAATGGCCGAAACTGAAAAACAGGCCATAAAACCCTTAAGTTATACGGCATTTTTAAGATGGCCTAAAGTTAAGGTTAAAACTGGCGAGACTATAAAGATTAAAGTTAACCCTGCTAATGGCATAACAATGCTTTAATTATGATAAAGGAGATAAATAAATTGGTGCTGGGCACTGCCGGACTTGGCGGGATTTGGAGGGAGATTGATGCTCAGGAATCAATATTGACAATTCTGGATGCCCTTAAATACCGAATAGTGGCTATAGACACTGCTCCTGCCTATGGGGATGCGGAAGAGCTTGTAGGAAAAGCTTTAAATCAATGGACTGGTAAAAGACCGTTGATTAGTACAAAAGTGGGTCGCTTAAAAGGTTATAAGGTTGATGAAGCACACTATGATTACACCGCTGATGGGATGAAAAGGAGTGTAGAAAACAGCTTAAAATCACTAAACGTTCCGATTATAGACATATTATTTCTACATGACCCTGCTGCAATTCCTCCATCGGATGTAGAACAGGTATTGAAGCAGATGGAATTCTTTATGCATCAAGGCTATGCAAAAAGAATTGGTCTGGGTGGTAACGCACCCGAATGGTTTGAACCCTATTTTAAATCTAACCAATTCGATGTGATTATGGAATATAACAGGCTTAATGCTTGTTGTATTGATGCTTTGGACATTACTATCCCTTTTTGTAGAGAGAATAGCAGAAAATATTACACGGCCAGTCCTTTAAACATGGGATTGCTGGGGTGTAATTTTTCTGAATTCACAACCTCTCCTCCCAACTGGCTCGAGATAAAAAATATTGAGCAGGCGAAAAGAGTTAATTCAATAGCAGATAAATATAACATTTCGTTACAGGAGCTTGCACACCGATTTCTTTTAAACATTCCAGCTCAATTTAAAATTGTAATTGGCGCTGCAGACAGAACGCAATTAAGGGATACCCTTGATGCAATGAAATTGGGTGAATTGCCTACGGTAATTTATAATGAGATACTACTAACGCTTAATCGACAATAGATGTACGACATAGATAATGAGATTTTTAATATAAAAAGAATTAGGATAAGAGTTCTGGAACAGGTTGCTGCGGTAACTCCTTTTCAGGATGCCACTATGGGACCTTTCCCCAGCTTTGGGATATCAATTATAACCATAGAGGATGAGGAGGGGAATTTAGGAGAATCCCCGGTTTATAACAGCTATATGAACATCCTGGAGTCATGTATCTTTCCAATACTTTTTCATAGCCGATCGGTTCCCTATAAAGAGTTTTATCCTAAATTATATTGGTCTATTAGGAATGAAGGATTTAAAGGTGCGGCAGGGGCAATATTGGGCCAGGTCGATATGGCTTTGTACGACTTAGCTGCAAGACGTAGAAACGTTCCATTGCATAGATATATTGGCAGTATTCAAAATGATGTGAAAATGTATGGGAGTGGAGGGGGTACCAATTATACACTCCAGGAACTGGAAACCGAAGTGAGTTTTTTGATCAATAAAGGTGTTGACTGCTACAAAATGAAGATTGGAAAAGACTTTGGAACAAAAATAAATGAGGACATTGAAAGAGTGAAATTTGTAAAGAGTTTGGCCGGTAATAAAATGAAGATCGCGGCGGACGTAAATCAGATTTGGAACTGTAATGATGTATTTAAATTTGTTGATGCCATTGGAGAAGAAAATTTATGTTGGCTAGAAGAGCCTATACATTCAGCTGCTTATGATCAAATTGAACTACTCTGTGAAAAATTATCAGTTACTGTAGCTTATGGAGAATCGGAGCGGACATCAAAAATCTTCCCAACTCTTGTTGATTCCGGAGTTAGACACTTACAGCCGGTTCCAACACAATTAGGTGGAATGAAAGAGTGGATGGAAATAAGAGACCTTTGCGAAAATAAAAGTTTGCAATTCTCTTCTGGTGGATATTCCCTATATTCAGCGTTTCTCATGACTTCCGCAAATAAGGATAGCATGATTGAGTACTTGTATCCTCTAATGTATGGGTTAGAAAAATATTTTTTAGTCAGACCCGTATGGGAAAACGGCAGATTTTATTTGTCTGAAATAGAAGGACTGCCGGTAAGAATTGATTGGGATTATTGTTATAAAGAAAATAAAATAGTACAAGAGCGGTTATGGGAAAAACAAGATGTTTCTAAATATAACCCTGTTGTGTCTATGTAACTAGGGGATCAACTTTGAGTTTATCATTCAATTATATTGATTATGCAATTTTAGGGCTATATGCCCTTGCTTTATTTTTTATAGGTTTTCGCTTTAGTAAAAAAGAGAAAAATCAGGAAGATATATTTTTGGGTGGCAGAACTTTAAAATGGTGGCAAATTGGTTTCTCCATGTTTAGTGCCAATGCCGGCCCAATGATGTTAATTGGATTTGCAGGTATTGGCTTTTCTCATGGTATTGTTGGCAGTAATTTCGAATTGTTGGCCTGGGTCTTTTTAATGCTGTTATCTATGGTTTTTTTGCCCTACTACCTAAAAACCAAAATAAGTACTATCCCCCAATTTTTATTGATCCGATTTGGTAAAAGATCCTACAATTTTCTGGTTATCTACAGCTTGATTTCAATATTGGTCGTATGGTTAGGTAGTGCACTGTATGCAGGAGGGCTTTTAATTTCAGGAATATTTAATTGTTCTTTATTTGTAGCAGTTGTTATAATTGCTATTGTTGCCACTAGTTTTACTGCTATTGGAGGATTAAAGGCAGTAGTCCGTACAGGAGTTTTTCAATCGATAATTATTATAGTTTCTTCGATACTGCTTACTTTTTTGGGTTTTCAGAAAATTGGCAGCGTAGATTTGTTGGTTAGCCAAACACCAGACTCTTTTTGGAAGCTATTTTTGCCGGCTTCAAACCCCGAATACTCGTGGATAGCTATCATTTTGGGTTATCCGGTGGTGGCTATTTATTATTGGTGTGCGGATCAGACGATTGTGCAAAAAGTGCTGGCAGCAAAGAATTTAAAAGAAGGCCAGTATGGAGCAATATTTATTGGAGCGCTTAAAATCATAATGCCATTAATATTTATTCTTCCAGGTATTATGTGTTATGTTTTATTTAAAGATACAGCCCAGGCCGATAATGCCTACATCACTATGATTAAAGAATTGATGCCTCATGGTTTACTGGGCTTAAGCATTGCGGCATTAATAGCATCATTGATTGATACGGTATCTTCCAGTTTAAATTCTTTTTGTACAGTGTTTACATTGGATGTTGTTTCGCAGATTAAAGTACTTAATCAGAAGCAACAGATAAAGATGGGAAAATGGATAACTATTATTGCAGCAATAGTAGGTGTAGGTATCGCCATGGTTTTTTCTTATTCAGGGAAAAACTTTTTTGAATTAAGTCAAGGCCTGGTTTCTATACTTGCTCCACCGCTTTCTGTGGTATTTCTAGCAGGCATCATGTGGAAACGAGTTAATAGCACTTCTGTAGAGGTAGTTCTTTATGGTGGTGGGTTGGTTTGCTTAATACTTGGGGCATGTCATGTATTAAACTATCCTTATAAAGGATATTGGCCACATTTCCTTTTGCTTTCATTTTATCTTTTCGTAGCGTTAAGTATTGTTATTATAGTAGTAACATTAATTACAAAACCGGCAATAAATTCGGTAATACCTTCCCTTCTTGAGTCAAAAGATAAGCCGATGGAAGAAGATGCATACAATTCCAAACCTATTTGGCTGGCTTGGTTAGGCCTGGCATCGGTCATGATTTTAATTTATTTACTTTTTAACTAATATTTTGATGAAAAAAATATTCCTGCAATTAATATTAATAGTTTTTAGTTGTTCCTTTATGATGTGCGGCCCAGCTAATTCTGATCATAAAGAACCCAATCTTGTTGAAAAGGTATTTGTAGTAAATACCGTTGATAATAATGAAAAACTGAATGATTATTTAGCATACCATAGGCAAATTTGGCCCGAGGTAGAAGCTGGATTTAAAAAAGCAGGCTATAAAAGTATTACACTTTATCGTTTCAATGACCTTATTGTGATGACCATTATGGTGCCTGAAAATGCAGATTTAAATGAAATGGGAAAGTTGGCAGAATCTTATAGCCCCCGTTGTGCAGAATGGAATAAATTAATGAATACTTATCAAAAAGGAGTTAATGGCACTTCTGAAGGACAGAAATGGGTTGAGGTAGTTCCTTTTTACAAGTTTAGGCAGTAATTTTATATTGCTTAATAAAGTCTCTCGGCGATAAACCCTTTACTTCCTTAAAGTGCTTATTGAAATTAGAGATATTGTTGTAACCACTTATGTAGCAGGTTTCTGTTACATTGTGGTTGCCTTCAATTAACAATTTAGCGGCATGCCCAACCCTTATCTCTTTTATAAATTCAACTAAAGTTCTGTTGGTTTTAAGCTTAAAAAATCTGCAGAAAGCGGCTGTAGACATAGGGATGATTGAAGCAACATCCTGTAAAGAAATATCTTCTTTGAAATTATTGAATATATAATCAAACACACGGTTGATTTTATTTGCTTCAGTTGAGCTTTCTATGATATTAAAAGAAGGTGATGACAGCGTTCTACATGAGGTAGATTGAGATAAAACATCTAAAAGCTGGAGCATTAATGCAGCCCGGGACAACCCTGTTTCAAATAACATTTGGTTAAGAATCATTTTTGCTCTTGTTACTGTAGCCCCTGAAAATAAAATACCTTTTGAAGCATTTTCGAACAAATGATTTAGAGCAGATGCTTCTGGCTTTGAGAGTAAATCTCTTCCCAAAAAATCCGGGAAAAAATGTACAACAATCGCTTGCGGTTGTACTTTGTCGTCTATAGTATTATAGTATTGCCAGCAATGTGGTAAATAACTTCCCAAAAGCACGAGTTCAGTGCCGCTAAAATCTTCGATATGATCACCGACAAAACGCTTGCCAAAGCAATTTTCAATTAATGCAATCTCAAAATTAACGTGAGACTTTAATGAAGTATACTTTTTTACTTCCAGAATTTCTGATCGCACAGTAAATGATTGGTCAGGGGGAAAGGTAAAGTTCTCGTAGATATACTGCATTTCTGTGGCTTATTTGGTTTAATATATAAAGCTATGGCAATGATTTATGCTTTAAATATAATCTATTCTGTTCAGGTATAAAGATCTGTTGCAAAAAAAACATTGTAAATGATCAAATTAACAGTAGTTGTAACTAACTATTGTTAAGAGATTTACTCTATAAGCAATCGATTGTTTTTGTGCGGGAAATAAACAATCAAATAACCAAACAACCAAATAATTTAAATTATGAAACAGGTATTAAAAATGCACTTTAGCGTGCTCGGAATTATCTGGCTTTTACTACAATCCCATTCAGCCTTTGCACAAGGCAAAATTTTGGGAACAGTTATAGATGCCAAAGATAAAGGCCCTTTAGTTGGGGCTACCATTATGTTGGAAGGAGGAAGCCGAGCCTCAAAGGCAGATGAAAATGGTAAATTTGAAATCAATGTAGCTGCAGGGAGCAAACTTAAAATTTCGATGACTGGTTATGCAACTCAGATAGTTAACGCGGCCAGCGGAATGACTGTTGAGTTAACCTCATCTGTAGTGGATCTCGAAGATATTGTTGTTGTGGGGTATGGAACCCAGAAGAGAGAATTATTAACAGGTTCTGTCGGCTCATTAAAGATGACGGAGGCAAGACGTAATACACCAACTGCTTCATTAGGAAATCTTTTAGCTGGTCAGATCGCAGGAGTCCGTGTTGGTAATCCAGCTGGTGTGCCAGGAACTCAACCAAGTATATCTATTAGAACAGGAAGCTCATTTAATGCACAGAATGTACTCTATGTTATAGATGGAAAAATAAGTGGCTCAGGAGATTTTAACAATTTGAGCCCAAATGATATCGACAACATTTCAGTACTTAAAGATGCAGCCTCAGCAGCGGTATACGGTTCACGCGCTGCAGGAGGAGTTGTTGTTGTTACTACCCGTCGCGGAACCAAAAATACAAAACCAGATGTAAACTATTCCTTCAGTACTGGTTTTGATAGAAGAGGGAAAAATGCGGACTTAACTAGCGCAATTGAAACGGGAGAAATTTACAATCGTCTTAATCCAACTTCAAACTCCATTTGGACAGAATCTGATTTTGAATATTTCAGGAAAATTAATAATGGTTGGGGGTATAATCAGTTAGATGCGGTATATCAGGATCCTTATATTAGTACTCATAACTTAAGTGCCTCTGGTGGGGGAGAAAAAGTACGATATTTTGTTGGTGGTTCATACACTAAGCAAGGTGCTTTTATGAAAAACCTCTCTTTTGATAAATATAACTTACGTACAAATATTACAGCAGATGTAACTAAGAATTTAACTCTTTTTGCAGATTTTACAATAAATAATAATCTGAGTTATGGTCCTCCCAGTACGTCTGTGGGGGATGCTTATGGTATCTATAGGAAACAGCTCTTATGGCAGCCAGAGCAACCTGTATGGACTGATGGAGGGAATCCTATTGACTACGGTTGGATTGGTAATGTTGGAGCAGAGGTTCGTGGCGATGGAGGGTACGTAAAAGGAAATAACATTAAGCCCATCTTTAATTTAAAAGCTACTTACAATATTCCAGCGATACCGGGGTTAAGCGCTACAACTCAATTTAATAAATCATATACTAATAACCGAACCAAGTTCTTCTCAAAACAATACAATATGTGGGTAATGAAAACCACAGGTGTCCGTCAGATCAGTACAAAAGATGAAGATCTGGTAACTTTAAAAAAATCATCTCAAGTAGGCAAGAATTCTATTCAGGAAAATTATGATTGGAGTAACGATTACCAGTTGAATTTTCAATTGAATTACGAACATACATTTGGTGAGAAGCATAATCTAAAAGGCTGGCTGATCTACGAGAAGGCTGAAGCTCAAGGTGGTGGTATTTCTGCAGGTCGTGAAAACTTCCCGGTCTACCTTACCGATCAATGGTGGGCTGCAAGTGGGGACCGTCAGGATTCTTATGCAAATGGGTCAACCGAAGCCAAGTCTGGACGTAAATCATGGGTTGGACAGTTCTTTTACGATTATGAAAACAAATACCTGGCAAGTGTTGCCTATCGCTATGATGGTTCAATGAACTTTTCCCCTGAAAAGCGGTGGGGCATATTCCCATCTGGCTCATTGGGCTGGATAATCTCTAAAGAAGACTTTTTTAAAGGAGTTAGCGGTATTGATATGCTAAAGCTTCGTGCTTCAGCAGGTGTTATTGGCAATGATGCCGTTGGAGGGTGGCAATGGCAACAATCATATCAGAATGGAAATGCTGCTTATTTTGGTACCAGCCCACTTACTAATGCTGGAGTAACATATGGCCCCATCGTAAATTCGAACCTGACCTGGGAAAAGACACTCAATTATAATATAGGAATAGATATTAACTTTCTGAAGAGTTTTAATACAAGCCTGGAATATTATTCCATCAAGACATATGATATCCTTGGTGACAGAATTGCTTCGGTACCACCAACATTTAGCAGAACTCTTCCTAAATCAAATTATGGAGAAATTAAGGCTCAAGGAGTGGAGTTTTCAATAGGTTATAATAAACAAAATGAAAACTTAAGATATTATGTGAATCTTAATGCTTCTTATGGCAATGCCAATTACATTATACAGGACCAAAATGTTACTTATCCTTGGCAGAAAAACATTGGACTGTCAACAACACGCATCACAAGTTATGAGGTAAGTGGAATGTTGCGTACGCAAAGTGATCTTGATGCTTTTGTTGCCGCATATCCCAATTACAAGTTTAATGGAATTGTACCAAGCCTGGGGCAGCTTACTTATAAAGATTTAAGTGGCCCTAATGGTACTCCGGATGGAACAGTCGATTCATGGGATATAACCACCTTGAAGAATAATAACAACCCAATTAATGTCGGGATGAACCTGGGTGTGGAATGGAAGGGGTTCAGTCTGGATGCTACTTTTAATGGTAACATGCATCAATATAAATTCGTAAACAACCTTGTCGATGGAAATGTGGAGTGGAACCGAATGTGGCGCCCATGGGCTATAGATGCATGGACACCGAATACACCAAATGCCACACTACCACGACGCTATTCAGCTAATGATGACACTCGGAGTGTTACCAATACAGGCAGTTCATTTTGGCTTAAAAATGCGAACTTTCTGCGCCTGAGATTATTGAATATTGGTTATGCGATTCCTTCAAGCTATGTAAACAAGATAGGGATTTCAGGAATAAAATTGTACTTCAGTGGCTCGAACCTTTTTGTACTCAGCAAATTCAACGATAAGTTCTATGACCCGGAGATAGGTGATGGATTTTCTTATCCAACGATGAAGACCTTCAACTTTGGAATTAATGTATCACTTTAATCATCTTAAAACTGAGAATTATGAAACTCTATAATAAAATAGCAAAACTCATTATCTGTGGTATCGGATTGACTCTGCTCATCCCTTCTTGTAAAAAAGGATTGGATTATGAGAATAAGGGCAATATTAATCCCGAAAACATTTGGTCTGATCCAACCATGATTAGAGCCTTTTTAAATGATATTTATGGGGGACTGATGCCCGCATGGCCATTTAACGGTGGTAGTACCGACGAGGGTATATCTACAGCTAAAAGTTTAGGTAATTATCAACGGGGAATAGTTACCGTTGATGAGACAAAACAAGATCTTAATTATAGTTCAATTGATAAGATCAATTTTTTTCTGGATAAACTGGCTATAACTCCTGCAAGCGTATTAACTGAAGATCTGAATAAACAATATACGGGAGAAGCTAAGTTTTGGAGAGCCTGGTCTTATTGGGGAATGGTTAATGCAGTTGGCGGGGTACCTTTAATTTTACATACTCAAAATGCAGAAACCAAAGATGATGTCGCTGCTCTTTTTAAGCCCAGAAATAAAACCTCGGAGTGTTTAGCCCAAATTGTTAAGGATCTGGATAGTGCGATCCTGCTCTTGCCTGGAACATACTCGAATGCCGCAGTTGACTACGGTAGGATTACAAAAGTTGCAGCTATGGCTGTAAAGGGACGTATACTACTTACCTATGCAAGTCCACTGTTTAACCCTGATAACAATGCTGCAAGATGGCAAACTGCTTATGATGCTTGTAAACAAGCTGTTGATTATGCCAAAAGTCAGGGCCATGATCTTAATCCGGATTTCCGCACGATTTGGTCTCAGGAAAGAAATAAAGAAGTAATTATGGTGAATCAATTCCAGTACCCGGCTCATGCCAACAATTTCAATGGGATCAGACCGGAACCACTTACAAAAGATGCTTCAAATAATAATCAGCCCTTGTTGTCTTTGCTACTCTCATTTCCAAAACGTGATGGCAGTCCATTACAATTTGATAAAGCAATGCTTGCCGATCCGGCTTATAACGCTCAGTTCCTAACGGATTTTTATAAGAACCGAGATGATCGTTTTTATTCAACTATATTTTGCGGTGGCACGCCTTACCCCACTCCTGACGAGGTAACGCCAATATATGTTAAGGGGAACAGTTTTTGGAATGTTTGGAAATTTGATGAGACACAAAACAGGTATGTTAATATTTTGAATGTGATACACCCTGCAATGCCTGGCAATCCTGGAATTACTGGTTTTTTCCAACGTAAGGGCCTTGATACAACAGTTACTGCGGGGCTTGGTGGCCAGGCACAAACCGATTGGGTTGAAATGCGTTATGCAGAAGTTGTACTAAATTATGGTGAGTGTGCAAATGAAACGGGTAAAAGCATAGAAGCACTTCAGGTATTAAAAGACATTAGAAAACGTGCTGGGATTACCGAAGGTACTGATGGAAATTATGGCATTACTGCTTCCAATAAGAATGATATTAGAGAAGCCTACATTAAAGAGCGACAAGTAGAGTTTGCATTCGAAAATAAGCGTTTTGGTGATTTAAGGAGATGGAAACGGTACGATATTCTTAACAATCAGGGAGCGAGACATGGTTTGTACATAACCATCAAAAATGGGGAGTCGGTGGTACCTGCTGATAATATTATGACTGCTTCAGTAAGGAACAAGTTTACCGCAAGGTTTATAGATAACCTGGACGGGGACGTTTCTTTTAAATTTAATTTCGATCTTAATCACTGGTTTTATGCAATAAACCCTTCACAGATATCACAATCTAATAAAGTCCTTACTCAAAACAAAGAATGGGGTGGTTCTTTTGATCCCTTACAATAGTTTTTAAAACATTTAATCCATTTAAAAATGGAGATTAGCGCTCCAATCATGGTCGGAAGAAATTCTGACCATGATTTTATATTTTGTCCAAAGAATAACAACTTTAGTAAAATAGTAGAATTTATATATAAAAACACACAATTGAAATAACCCATTCATTATGAAACTAAACTTCATAAAAATCGTAATTGCCTTTTTTGTTACGACAATTCCAATATCGGTTTTTGCGCAGTACAATTTTAGTACCGATTATTTTAAAATCCAGATCAATAAAAAAGGCTGGATCACCAGTATGAAAAACATTACGCTGAAGCCTAATCGCGAATTTAGTCCTACAGATAAGCCATCGCCCGTGATGAGTTTATACGATAGTAAAAAGAATGTTTACTACCAGCCAACTGGTGCAACCTATACTCAAACCAGTCAGACAATGGTACTTAAGTATCCGAATGGTTCGGTAGCCAAAATTAGTATTGTACCTAAAAAGAAATATTTTAAACTTACGTTGCAATCACTCTCACCACGTAATGGGATTGATGTGATCCAATGGGGAAACTACCATACCAATATTACCAATCTAATGGGTGAAATTATCGGCGTTGCGCGCGACACCAGCAAAACGATTAATTATGCAATTGGTATGCTTGCCCTTAACGACAAAACCCTTAGCGGACTAGCTGAAACTATTGGTGATGCAGCTCCTTTTCAATATATAATACATACACCAGATGCTAAGCGTTTTCCTTTACCTAAGAACCTTCACGAAGGACAGATTTTTACACTAGGTGGAGATGGTATTAGTGATGTAGCTTTTTATGCGCACAAAGAACCCTGGTATAGGATTATGTATGGCAATGCAGCCTTGGTAGACAAAAAAGGCCAAATATCCATTGCTTATCAATCAAGAGACAGATCTTTTGAAAGAGAAATCAATTTTTCACTTATGCCGCTTATGGCCGCCAACAAACCAAATCATATACAGGTGCAACCTTTACCGATAGATTATATCGGATCATCTGTAGCCCTATGGGGAAGTCCGGATAGCACAGCTTTGTTGGATGTGATTCAAAAAATTGTTTTGGCGGAAAAGCTCCCCCATCCAACCATTAACGGAAAATGGATAAAAGATCCAGCAGCTTTTGTTCCTGATGCTCTTACCAGTGGTAATTTAAATGATAGCATTATCTCTTATACTTCAAGATTGGGTTTTAAAACAATTAGTTTATATGATCAGGGCTTTCTGAAAGCTGATCGAGGTAACAATGGTTATATTGACGGAAAGAATTTTGAGAAAAAGCCGATAAAATTAACAAGCGGGAATGTTTCGCATAAGGAATTTTCGGATATGGCCGCTAAATATGGTATTACCATAGGCAGAACTCCTATTACTAATTCTTTAGCTCCAGGTACCCTGGATGCCAGTCCAACGCCTAGCGATAGTTTGTGTTATCAGCAAAAACGCTTACTGGTAAAAAGTATCAGCGCAACTGACACGGTCATTCTTGTTGACGATCCAACGCATCTTGATGAGATTGCCAGTTGGGAAGGTCATTGTGCCGACTTAAATATGATAAAAATCGGGAAAGAACTTATCCATTATATGGGAGTTTCGAGAGACAAACCTTACCGCCTTTTAAATGTAAAGAGAGGATACTGGAAGACCACTCCATCAAATCATGCTAACAGAGATACCATTTATAAACTTCAGGTTACGGTTAATTATGGTTACGATGGGCTTATCCCGAATATGCAATTGCAAGACAAAATAGCTGAACACTTTGCTGAGGTTTGTAAGATCAATGGACTTTCTTATTACGATTTTGATGGACAAGAGTTTTTGTTTAATAATGGACATGGTTACTATTCGACCAAACGCTTCTTTGGAAAAATGTTTGAAAAGGCAAAGCAATTGGGTGTTCCATACATCCGTTTCACAGGCGCTACTTTATCTGAAGGATCTTGGCATTACCAAAGCATTTGGAATGTTGGTGGCGGAAAGAATTTGTACGATGCTGAAACCCGCGAATGGGGCAGCACTACCAGTCAAGGAAAAGATCTTCGTGACGTAACTTATGCTAATTATTTTCCTGTGGGAATGGGCGGTAATTTTCCTATCAATGCCAAATCTAAAGTTGAAGAATATGAGCATATACAAGCCATTTCAGTAGGGGTTGGCACAACATACAGTTTAAAAATAGATCAAAAGGATGTTGAAAGTTGTCCTCAAAAAGACGCCATTTTTAAAGCGATAAAAACATGGGAAGATGCGAGAGCGGCTAATGCTTTTCCGATATGGGTAAAAAATCAGTTGTCTGATCCTACACAATCATTTCACTTGGAAAGTGTTGATGCCAATAATTGGAATTTATACAAGACTAAAAGAGATGGCTCGAACAAAAAAATGTTTGTAAAGCTAAAAAGAGCTGCAGGGTATTAATAACCTTCTCGTAGCTCTTTCGATTTGGTGGGATACAAATTAACTGTGTAGCCTGCGCCCCCTAATTGAAAGGGCGCAGGCTGTTTCACGGATGCGAATAGTCATAAATAACTATTGTAGTTGTTGTAGGGGATTGCTATGTTACCTAATGCTGAGTATTGATACTGGCTTAGGAAATGAACGAGGCAAAGAATAAGAGAATTGTGATCTGTTGCGACGGCACCTGGAACGAACCCGGTAAAACCGATAAAGGTTTCCGGGTAAAAACCAATGTGCAGAAGACTTTCGAAAGCATCTGTAATATTGGTAAGGACGGTGTAATGCAGATCAAATATTATACCGACGGAGTGGGCACCTCGGGGAGTAAACTTCGGAGGCTGATTGATGGCGCAACGGGATTTGGACTGGATGAGAACATTCTGAATGCCTATAAGTTTCTGGTCTGGAACTATCTTCCGGGAGATGAGATATACTTTTTCGGTTTCAGTCGCGGTGCTTATACGGCAAGAAGTATTGCAGGCCTGATCCGAAATTGCGGGATTATCAGGAACGATGATCTGACTTTGGCCAAAACAGCGTATACACATTACCGTAGCAGAAACGAAGGCTGGGCACCTAGCGGCAAGAAAGCTACTGACTTCAGAAAGCAGAACAGCCACGAAACCAATATTAAATTCATTGGAGTTTGGGATACAGTGGGCTCGCTTGGGATTCCGTTTTCAATCTTTAACCTGTATAACCATAGAAAATACCGTTTCCATGATACGGATCTTAGTTCGTATGTGGATAATGCTTTTCAGGCACTGGCAATTGACGAACACCGGATGAGTTTTGAACCGGCTATATGGATTCAGCAGGGAAATTCACTTCAAAAAAATCCGCTACAGATACTTGAACAACGCTGGTTTCCGGGCGTACACTCCAATATAGGAGGAGGGTATCCTGATGCTGGAATAAGTGATATTGCCTTCAGATGGATGGTTAATCATGCAAAAAAGACCGGCCTCGCCTTTGATGAAAATATGCTCTCCAGGACTATCCTTGAAGATCCCGAGAATGGGGTATTATATGACTCCTTGGGCTTTTGGTTTAAGTTGTTGCCGAAAGTCAGGCGGGAATTGAGCCGACTGCCTCAATATTATCAGCGTGTGGATGCTTCTGCGTTTTATCGCTGGCATAAAGATGCCGATTACAGACCTGAAAACCTGAATCGCGTGATTGATGAACTGAGCAGCGATGCGGCTGATAGTTATTGGTGCTGAACATCACATGGTTAGAATTTCATCGGATAATTCATGAACTTAGCCATTTAGTCTATTTCTTATAACCTAAATCTCTTTTAATTTAGTTTTTTTAATACTAAGTAATTAATATCAATCCTTTACGTCAGATACCATTCACATAATATGAAACTTATAAGAAAACATATACTTACAACACTCCTATTGGCTTTGGCAAGTAATTGCTGTGTAGCTCAGTTATTGGTTCCGGCTACGAAACCTAATTCGGCACAGCAGGCAATGATTAAAAGAGGCTATGGCATGTTTATTCACTTTGGTATTAATACATTTAACAATACGGAATGGTCTGATGGAACGTTGCGATTAGAGAGTTATAACCCTACAAATCTCGATCCTGACCAGTGGGTGCTCACCGCAAAAAAGGCAGGCTTTCGTTATGTCTTGCTGGTTACTAAGCACCATGATGGCTTCTGTTTATGGGATAGTAAATATACAACTTACGACGTGGCTTCATCTCCAGTAAAAATGGATGTAGTAAAAGCCGTATCTGATGCATGTAAGAAATATGGAATCCAGTTTGCAGTTTACTATTCATTGTGGGACCGGAAAGAACCTTCCTATAAGGATAAAGACCCACAAAAATACATTAACTACATGCTCAGCCAGCTAACAGAATTGTTTACTAATTACGGAACAATTGGTGAGTTATGGTTGGATGGGGGATGGGATAAAAAGCCATCA
>NZ_CAMLHF010000009.1 GCF_946479715.1 uncultured Pedobacter sp.
AAATTGCAGCCAGCAGAGAATTTTGAGAAAAACACGAATGCATCATCAAGGATAGCAGGTCTGTTTCTGGAATTGCTTGAAAGACAATTCCCAATAGATACACCGGAAATGGCACTTCAGTTAAAAACCGCCAACCATTATGCTGAAAATCTTTCAGTTCATGTTAATCACCTTAATCGTGCTGTTAAAGAGGTTACAGGTAAAACAACCACCGAACATATTTCGACCAGAATAGTAAAAGAAGCTATCGCTTTGTTGCAGCATACAGATTGGAATGTGGCTCAGGTAGCTTATGGGCTTGGCTTTGAGTATCCGGCCTATTTTAATAATTTTTTTAAAAAGCAGACACAGCGTACACCAAAGGAGATTAGAAATATTGCTGTTTGAATTTTATAATGATCTGTTCGAATCCTTTTAACTACAGGTGATGGTAATGAGGTAATTTTGGATCATAAAATCTAAAAGATATGAAATACAGGAATTTGGGTAAAACAAAAGAGCAGCTATCGGCAATAGGTTTGGGCTGTATGGGAATGAGCTTTGCTTATGGTCCGGTTGATGATGCTGAAAGTATTGCAACACTGCACAAAGCGCTTGATCTTGGAATTAATTTCTGGGATACTGCCGATATGTACGGAAATGGAAATAATGAAGAACTGATTTCTAAAGTTTTAGTACCAAATAGAGACAAGGTCTTTATTGCTACTAAGTTTGGATTCAGATTTAAAGATAACATTGCAGGACCAAGTATTGCGTCAGGAACTTATTTTGATGGTTCACCAAAATGGATGAAGGTTGCTGTAGAAAATAGCTTAAAACGCTTAAAAATAGATACGATTGACTTGTATTATGCACACAGGATAGATCCTGATGTTCCTGTTGAAGATACAGTAGGTGCAATGGCAGAGCTGGTAAAAGAAGGCAAAGTAAGGTATCTTGGCTTGAGTGAGGCGTCGCCCGCATCAATCCGAAGAGCACATTCAGTACATCCAATTACGGCCTTGCAAAGTGAATATTCGTTGCTTACCAGAGATGTGGAAGGCGACATATTAAGCACCGTTCGTGAACTTGGGATTACACTTGTTCCTTATTCACCGCTGGCAAGAGGATTGGTAACCAATGCATTAAATGTAGATCAGCTGGATGCTACCGACTTCCGTAAAACACTGCCGCGTTATAGTGGAGATAATCTAAAGAACAATGAAGGGCTTGCGCATGATTTTGGGAAGCTGGCACAGGAAAAAGGATGTACCGCTGCACAACTCGCGCTTGGATGGGTACTTGCCCAGGGCGATGATATAATTCCTATCCCAGGTACTAAGAAAAGAAAGTACCTTGAGGAAAATGCAGGGGCGGTTGACCTTACATTATCTGCCAACGACTTAAAAGCTATTGATGAACTGTTGCTCCGTTATCCAAATACTGGCGAACGCTATAGTGAAGGGGCAATGAAGCTGGTAGGTAGATAGTTTTGGGTGAATTGATTTAATTAATAAGGACTTTATGCCCCTCTTTGGCCGAGCGTTTAGCAGCCTCCAATATTTTTACCACAATCAGGTTGTTGTTTAGTGAGGATAGATCATTTTCAGATTTTATTTCATTCTTCAGCACTGCTGCGAGGTAGTTTAGGTGGTTGCTATACGCGGGTGCTAAAGGTTTGGCTTCTTCCAGCTGATAGCTGTTTTTCCCGTTTCCCTTGGTACGAAGAGTATTTGAGTTTACTGCTTGTATGTATCCTGTTTTTCCAAATACTTCCATGTCTTTTATGCTAAAAGGCCAGTTCCATGAAGCTTCTATGATGCCTGTTGCTGTTGGATACTCCAGGAGTATTGTTGCATCATCATCAACATTAGGATAAACATCCTTTTTTATTTGATGTGTTAATGCGGTAACTGAAATGGGCGCTTTTCCATTCATTAGCCAGGTCATAAGATTTGCACCATAACAGCCAAAGTCTATAATTGCACCTCCACCATTCTTTTTTGGATCTGTAAGCCAATTTAAAAATTCTTTGCTTACCCCAATTTCTTTAGGTCCTTCATGGCCATCATGTGCAACTATTTTTCTAATGTCTCCAATAGCACTGCTTTGTTTAATTCGGGTATATGCTTCCTGATTGCTTGGATACCATGTGGTTTCGTAATTGGTTAACAAATGAATTTTGTATTGTTTGGCGAGTGCTGCCATACGCTCTGCATGTATTACAGATACAGCTAAAGGTTTTTCTACCATAACAGAAATGCCAAGAGGAGCAGCTGCCTCTACTACCATTAAATGATCTTCTATTGCATTGTAAGCAAGTACTGCATCAGGTTTACGATGTTTCAGGAGCTCTTTTAAGTCCGTAAAAAATATTGAATCAGCAAACTTAAAGCGGGTTTTAAATCTTTCTACTAAAACCGGGTTTTCTTCTGCAATTCCAATGATATTTACCTCACCTTTTTTGTAGCTATCCATTATAAGGTTTACGTGATCATGACTAAGGCCAGCCAATACAACGTTTAATTTGGATTGTGCTTTAACCTGTAAAGAAAAAAATGCCAGCAGGGCAATGGTAAGGAACTTTTGCATAAGATAATTCTTAAGATCTTGTATGTTAACTGAAGGGCAATTTATGAATTATTGGCGTTCTAATTGAGACATTCTTGTAACAAATCAGGTCAAGTGATTAGAAAAATGTAAATTGACCTGCCCTAAAACTGGTCATGATATGAGATTTATTATTGCTTTTATAATACTTGTTGCCTCCTTTTTAAATGTGAATGCTCAAGCATTTAAATATGCTTTTGTTACAGATACGCATGTTGGAACTGAAACTGGTGAGGAGGATTTGAGAAGAACTGTAAATGATATTAATCAACAGAATGATCTTGATTTTATTATTGTTACTGGTGATGTGACTGAAATGGGAACTAAGTTGGAAATTAAGCTTGCGAAAGAGATCTTAACCGGACTTAAAAAGCCTTGGTATGTTATTCCCGGTAATCATGATACAGGTTGGTCAGAGTCGGGTGGGGTAGACTTTATTCGTGAATTTGGAAATGATAAATTTACATTTGATCATAATGGTTATCGATTTATTGCCTGTGCCTCTGGTCCTTATGTGAGGATGTCGGACGGGCACATTCCAAGAGATGCCGTAGTTTGGCTCGACGAGGTTTTAAAGAAAACACCAGCAGATATGCCAATAGTATTTATCAATCATTACCCTATTGATAATAGTTTGGATAATTGGTACGAAGCAACAGACAGGATTAAAAGGTACAATATCCAATATGCTATTTGTGGCCATGGCCATGCAAACCAGGCAATGGATTTTGAAGGAGTACCCGCAACCATGGGATGCTCTAATTTGAGAGCTAAAAATAGTTTAGGTGGATACAATGTGGTTACAATGCGAAGTGATTCTGTCTTGTTTGCTGTTAAAAAGCCCGGATTGGCAATAGAACCAAGCTGGCGTGGTATTGATTTGGGTAAATTTGTTGCCAATAGCAGTGGTAAAATAGTAAGACCATCTTATGAGATAAACGCTACTTATCCGCAGGTTAAACAGACATGGAGTTATCATGCAAGTGCAAACGTAGTACTAACTCCGGCTGCTAGTAAAAAACTGGTGGTGTTTGGAAATAGCATTGGTGAGGTTGAGGCATTATCCATAAAAGATGGCAGCAAAAAATGGGGATTTAAAACCGGTGGTGCTATTTATTCTTCTCCCGCAATTGTAGGCGATGTTGTTGTATTGGGCTCTGGTGATGGCTTTATTTATGGTTTGGATTTGAACAGCGGAAAGGAGATCTGGAAAATTAAAACCGGGGCCTCTGTTTTAGGTACACCTGTTGTTGAGGGGAAAATTGCTTATATCGGAGGAAGCGACCACAGCTTTAGGGCTATTGATGTTAAAACAGGTAAACAGATCTGGGCTTTTGAAGGGGTAGAAGGAGCAATAGTGGGTAAACCTTTAATATATCAAGGTAAGGTGTTTTTTGGTTCTTGGGGCCGGCACCTGTATGCTTTAGATCAAAGCAATGGTCTATTGCTTTGGAAATGGAACAATGGAAGTGCGAATCGTATGTTTTCTCCCGCAATGTGTACTCCTGTAGCAAAGGATGGTGTAGTCTATTTTGCTGCACCAGATAGGGTACTTACTGCATTGGACGCTAATAATGGTAATGTTCTTTGGAGGAATAAGGAAGCTACAGTGAGAGAATCAATAGGTATATCTGAAGATGGCAGTCTTATTTTTGGCAAAACAATGAACAACGAAGTAGTAGCTTATAAAACACAAACTACAGATCCGGGTGTTCTTTGGCGTTTAAACATGGGGTTTGGTTATGAGCATACACCCTCTATGCTAATTTCAAAAGACAAACAAGTTTTCTTTGGAACAAGAAATGGAGTGGTATATGCTTTCGATCCTCTTGGTAAGAAAACAGTTTGGGCTCACAAAGTAGATAATTCTATGGTAAACACCGTAAATGTTATCAGCAAAAAATCTGTTTTACTGGCAACAATGGATGGTGTTGTAACCTTACTTTCGGTTAAGTAAAAGGAGGTCTATTCGTCAACCTTACTCCATACTTCATAGATTTTAGCTCCTTTACTGCTCAAGCCACTATGATGCCACTTGCCATCCTGCAATTTCCCGTCAAATACTAATGAAACCCCAACACGACTATTATCTCTTGAAAAAAACTCTATTTGTTCTGTGTATTTCCCATCTTTAAAAGTATAAGAGCCCCCTCCGGTACCAGAGAATTCTTTTTTTTCAGGATCTATAGCTACCCATTGAAATTTTTTGCCAGTAAGTAGTTTGTAAGTTTGGCGGGAACCGGTTTGGTGAATGTCAGCAACCTTACCATCTTCCTGCATTCTGCCAGTTATGCGCCACACGCCTGCAAGTGGTGCTTTGCCATCATCAACACGGTTGAAATTAACACGCCCGTCAGGTACATCCATAGATAGTTTATCTCCAGAAACTTCAAACGGAACATTTAGTTCACCTCCCACGTTGGACGAATCTGAACTGTTAAAATACACTTTTGCTTTAATGGTTCCATTGCTTGCTTCATAACTGCCTCCACGAGACATTATAAACTTATCGGCCTGGTGTATCGTATGTATGAAATAACCATCTTCAAAAAAAAGTTGATGCTGATCTGTTCCATTGCTGAATTCCCATGCGCCAGTAAGAGTGCTCATTTGAGCCTGAACAGTAGTAAAGGAAATACTGATTACAAGTATAAATAAGATGATGTGCCTTTTCATAATGGTTTAATTTATAAGTGATTGTATTAAAGATAAAAAACATTCGATGGTTTTTTATCTTATCTACAGTATTTCTTCAAAATTGTATCTCATCTTTAATTTGAAATTCCTTGGAGGGACAAAAATTTATTGGAAGATGTGCAGGAAATTATTAATTATAGTGGTATTGCTGACAATGCCGAGGTTTATTATTGCCCAAACTCAAGATACATTACAAGTAAAGGGTAGTTTCAAATCAGACACAACTATTAGGTTTGCAAGTTATAAACCTAAGGTTGCTGCATTTATTATTCCAGCGGTATTTATTGGTTATGGCGTGATATCATTAACTGGTGATAATGTGATCAGACGACTTGATTACAGTACTAAGGACGAGCTGCAGGAAGACCATCCTTTGTTTGCAGCACATGCAGATGATTATATGCAGTTTGCCCCGGCCGCGGCAGTTTATGGACTTAATCTCTTAGGTATAAAAGGAAAGCATACTTTACTTGATGCTACTGGTTTATATATATTGTCATCTGCAATTATGGGCGGAAGTGTAACGGCCTTAAAGAAAGCTACACACAGACTAAGACCTAACGGTTCAGGGTATACTTCATTTCCTTCTGGTCATACAGCCAATGCATTTGCAGCTGCTGAATTTCTAAAACAGGAATATAAGGATGTTTCACCTTGGTATGGTTATGCCGGTTATACAGTTGCAATTGCAACTGGTGTACTCAGAACGTATAACAATAAACACTGGGCTAGCGATGTTGTTGCAGGTGCTGGATTTGGTATTCTTTCAACTAAATTGTCTTACTTACTGTATCCTAAACTGAAAAAGTTGATTACAGGAAAGGGTAGTTTTAATTATACAGTAATGCCATCCTATCAACAGCATAGCATGGGACTTTCTTTAAGTGGTACCTTCTAATGTAATGATTTGACCTTTAATTAGTAGGATGTCGGTGGAGCGCCTGTCCATCGTTTAAACGCTCTTGTAAATGCACTTAACTCATTGTAGCCTAGCATATATGAGATTTCTTTTATTTGATGTTCCCCCGATTTAAGATATTTTAATGCGAGTTGTTTCCTTGCCTGATCTGCTATATACTGAAAACTTGTATCTTCTTCTTCCAATTTTCGCTGTAAAGTACGTACACTCAAATTAAAGTTTGCTGCCACATCCTTTATTGATGAAATGCCCAGGTAAGATTTTGTTAAAAGATAATTGTAAACCATCATTTCAAATTTATCTGCTTGTGTACGGGGTAATTGACTGATGTGTTCTAATAGTGTTTTTTGTATGCTGTAATTCCCGGTAATAATTATATCATCCCAGAATTTTGTGTCGAATTGAATGCAATAGCTGTCGCCCCGATGAGGTTTGCATCGTAAAACACGCTCGTATTCCTGATTGTGTGTAATTTCGTATGGGAATGTTACTTTTCGAGGTTTTATTTTTTCTAAAAGCAACCCATCCAATTCATGAATAGTAAATGCCATGAAAAAATCTACCATTTGTTTGTAAGTCAGATTTGTTTGGTCTACCTTATTATTCGGATGGAAAATGATGTCGAATACATCAGACTTCACATTCACTTTCATACTGAACAAATCTGTTACCAGGTGTGTTAACGCCGATGCCTGGGTTAAAGCATTCCCAATAGTAGAACATGTTTTAATGATTTCGCCAATTGCACCAAGTGCAGCTAATTGCATTGATTCTCCAAAATGAAGGCCAAATAAAGAGTCTTTGCTACTCTGAACAGCATTAAGCCAAACGTCATTCCACTGCTTTGGACTAAAGTTTACCGTCTTGTTTTCCTTTATTGCTTTAAAATCGATACCTGACAAGCTGCATAATTTTTTTACATCGAGATCTCTTTGTGCATAATAAGCAAGTAGACTTAACATAAAGCGATGCTGATGATTTTCCATTTAGTAAAGTTATAGATTTAGTTATTCATTAAATATGTTTGTCGTGAAAAGACAACACCTTGTCGCTTATTGGTAAGGATAAACCTCGTTATGAGCACTTTCTTTGTATTAGAAAATAATTAACAATTAAAATCAAAGAACATGGAAAATCAAGCGATGAATGTGGTTACAGAATTTTTAACTGCGGTACAAAAAGGAAATACAGAGAAATTAGGAACATTATTGCATACGGAAGTGAAATGGTCGCAACCAGGAGATAATATGGTTTCCGGATTGAAAAGCAGTGCTGGCGAGGTATTCCAAATGGTTGGTCAAATGTTTGAGCAATCCTCTAACACATTGGCTTTAACAGAAATAAAAGTACTTGCAGAAAATGGGGACAGTGTTGCCTGTCTTGTTCATTGGAAAGCCAAACACCCGAACGGTCAGGTTTTGGATATAGACAATATTGATGTTTATACGGTTGAGAACGGCCTAATCAATAATGTTGTGGTTTATTCGGAGGATATTGATGTTGAGAATGAGTTTTGGAGAAAATAATTCAGTAATTATGACTTTTTTAGTAAAAGAGGATGGATTATTCCATCCTCTTTTACTTTCTTATTCAACTCCTTTAACTTTCATTGGTAAAGTATATATGGTTTTGCGAGCAGTAATGAATAATATGTTCCTGTCTTTCCCTGCAAAACACACGTTACTTGGCCCTTCTTTTATCTTTAATTCAGCAATGAGTTCTCCTGCAGGATTGTATATAAAAACACCTTGTCCTAAAGTAAGGTAAACATTGCCTTTTTCATCAAGTGTCATACCGTCAGATCCCTTATTGATGATCAATTGTTTTCCGGTTAGCTCACCGTTTTTTTCGATAGTATATTTGTAAGTCTTTCCTGCATTAATATCGGATACATATAGATATTTGCCATCTGGTGTGCCAACAATTCCATTTGGTTTTACCAGGCCATCGG
This sequence comes from uncultured Pedobacter sp., assembly GCF_946479715.1. The sequence continues at coordinate 8,157 of NZ_CAMLHF010000009.1, forward strand.
CAGCTATTCTTGGTTTTTTGCTACCTTTCGCAAGGTAATAAACATCGTCACTTTTAAGATCCGGTGAAGTTCTTTTCCAGTAATCACGTTGATAATATGGATCTGTGAAATACAAATCCCCGTTCGGATGAATCCAAATATCATTTGGCCCGTTAAGTTGTTTACCATCCAGGTCATTCATTATAACCTTTATTTTTCCTGATGGGCTTATTGACCATAATTGGCCTTTTTCATCTGCACAGGTAATCAGGTTTCCTTTTTTGTCGAAGTATGTGCCATTGGCTCTACCAGCTTTATCAAGAAAAATAGAAAGTTTCCCATCAGTACTGTACTTCCATATTTTATCATTAGGCTGATCTGTGAAAAATACATTTCCGTTTTTATCCACAGAGCAACCCTCTGTAAAACTAAAATCAGATGATATAAGTTTAGCAGCGTCTGCTGCAAACAGATTGCTTGGGTGCGAAGTTAGGTTTTGTGCAAATAGATAAGAGGATGAAACGGAGAGGAGAAGGGCAAGGATACTAAGACGTTTAATTTTCATGTTCATTTGGTTTGTGTGTTGATAAAATGTACAAGATAATGAAATGTGCCGAAAAAATATGACCGTGTAGTAAAATGTATAAATTTGAGACAATTTACCATTGATCACTACCATATGTATATATCTAAGCAAAATCTGGCGACAGATGAGAACGAGATTATTGAATTTATTACTCAGTATAGCTTTGCAACTATTGTAACTTCGAACAACGGTCGTCCTAATGCAAGTCATTTGCCTTTTGTGATAGAAAAAAGAGGTGATAAGATTATTTTGATAGCTCATTTTGCTAAAGCAAATCCGCAATGGAAAGAATTATTAAATAATGAATTGCTGGTCATATTTTCAGAGCCGCATGCGTACATCTCACCAAAGCTTTATGATAAAGAGTTAAATGTACCCACCTGGAATTATATAGCTGTCCACGCCTATGGTAAAGCAGTTATTCTGAGTGAAACCACACAGATGCTCAAGGTTATGGAGAAATCAATAAATGCTTTTGAAGCTGATTATATGACCCAATGGAATAAGCTGCCTGAAGAGTATAAATTGAAAATGCTAAATGGAATTGTGGCTTTCGAAATTGAAGTTTCTTCGTTTGAGGGCAGTAAGAAGTTAAGCCAAAATAAAACCAGTGCTGAGCAGCAAAGGATTATTGAATCTTTGAGCAGTAGCCAGCATGATGTTGAAAGACAGATTGGGGTTTATATGAAGAAAGAGACAAAAGATTTTTAAGTTTACTTTTATCTTGTACCTATTAAAAATATTTGTAGAAATGCAAAAAACAAATAAGAATTGGATTTTACTTGTTTTTGGTATAATAATGAACAATTCTTTTGAAGCAAATGCTCAACAGATACTACCAATCAATGAAAAGTCATATACCGACAGCTTGCAATCCATTTTGCAATCCAAACAATCCGATAGTATTAAAGCGCGAACCAGTTATTTGTTGTCGGATTACTGGCGATCAAAAGATACTGTTAAGAGTAAAGAATATCTAATAAAAGGAAAGGCCATGGGAAGTAAATACCCATTGGTTAAGGCTCTCTATCCATTTTATGAAGGTCAGTATTATTTTACACGTAATACTTCAAAGGCCGCTGAGGCTTTTATGAATGCCGAGAAGGGATTAGCTGCTTTTAAAGATAAGGAGGTTTACAAATTCAGATCTGCAGCATGGTACAATTATGCCATAATGAAGAAGACAGAGAAAGGCGATGCTTTTGTAATTGATATTGCAATTAACAAAGCAATACCCTTGTCTGAAAAAGCAGGCGATGCTGAAAAAACCGCACATTATTATTCGCAATTAGGTACATTATTAATGTATAATGGTCAATTTGGTAAAGCAGAAATCTATAACAATAAAGCAATAAGCTTATTGGAAGGTAAATATCCAAATTCATCAATTTTGCTGCATGCTTATTTAGCTGCGACCAGCAATTACTGTTATCAGGAAAAAAAAACGGAAGCAAAAAATGTTCTTGATAAGGCAGGTAAAATGTTAAAGGGATATCCCCAATCCATTAACTATCCAAATTATTATTATAATGAAGCAATTTACCTAACCTTAACAAACCAGTTTGATAAGGCATTGATGAGTCTTGACAAAGGTATACCACTAGCAAAAGAATACAACCAGACTATGCTTTGGCAGATGCTTGTTTTCAGGAAATATGAGGTATTTGTTAGACTAAAAGAATTTAAAAAAGCTAAAGAGGTTTTATTAGGACTATTGAAGGAAGGTCCGCTTGCGGCGGATGTAAACAGTAGAAAAGCTATTTACGATCAGTTAGCTAAGACCAATGCGAGCATGGGGCTAATGGAAGAGGCTTATAAATGGTCTACTGCTTATAGCAAAATGAGCGACAGCCTGAATGATAGTAAACTAAAGGAGAACATTAATGCCCTGGAGGTTAAATTCAGAAATGCCGAAAATCAAAAGATGATTACTCAACTCGAGTCCGAAAATCAAAAGGCTGCTTTGTCCGCTAAAAACAATAGGCTTGCTAATTGGCTACTTGGTAGTGCAGTTATATTTCTGATCGCGGTTGCAATATTTATCTTGTACTACTATAGAAATAAAGCAAAGTTAATATCAACCAACGCAATGCTGGAAGGGGAGGAAAGAGAGCGAACAAGAGTAGCAAGGGATTTGCACGATGGTTTAGGGGGGATGCTTGCCGGTGTAAAAATTAATCTTTCAGGCTGGGCAGAGAATCAGGGCGATAATATTAATAATGTTGAATTAGATAGAATCATTGGTCAGCTTGATAACTCTGTGAAAGAACTAAGGCACATAGCCAGAAATATGATGCCTGAAACCCTATTGAAGTTTGGTCTGGAAACAGCATTGAAAGATTTGTGTGAGTCAGTAATGACCAACGATATTAAAATTAACTTTCAGGCATTGAGTGTTAAAGAGAAGATTTCTACTAAAACACAGCTTACCATATATCGAATAGTACAGGAGTTGCTATCCAATGCAGTTCGCCATGCAAAAGCGAGTAATATTATAGTGCAGTGCAGTCAGAACGATGATTCTTTTTATATAACTATAGAAGATGACGGTAACGGTTTTGATCCGGCAATTGCAGGCAAAACAAAAAGCATGGGATTAATGAATATTAGAAATAGGATAGCACTACTGAAAGGAAAAATGAATATCGAATCTATAATTGATGAGGGCACTGTAGTTAATATAGAACTAAATTCAAGCCATATAAAATAAAAAATCCATCGCATGATATTTTATGCGATGGATATACAGAGCGTTTTATTTAAAATAGTTTAGGCTTAAATAAATGGAAACGTTACGCTGCCCGAAATGATTTCATTACCAGAAAACACCTCTGATTTAACGACCTTGTCGTCAACCAATATTTCAACCTTAACTGTACCCCCAACATAAGATGTTACTCCAATATTAGCACCATCTCCCATATTAACAGTTCTTTTGAACTTTTTTGTAAAAGGAATAGCTGAATCTGACAATACGGTGTGACCGCCGGTTTCGTTGGTGTAAGAAACGTTTATTTTTGCTAATCCAGAAGTTGTTGTTACCCTGTACTCAATTGATACTTCTTTTGGATAGCTTGACTGATCAGGGCCGTCCTTGTCTTTTCCACATGACGCGAACATGACTACCGCTACTAGCATAGTCACGATCTTAAGAGTCGATTTTTTTAATGATAAAATGTTCATAGGTATTAGATTTAAATTTTCCACTGCAAAAATATTTTATGTTTTCAAGGAAGGCAATCACGTTAAACATGGTTTTTCTTCTAATGGTTTTCTGGTATTTTTTTTGCTTATAGATTGAGTTCCGAAATGATATCTATTTTTAAACGAAATGAACCGAAAAATAACCCTTGCCATTGTTGATGATCATCCTATTGTTGTCCAGGGCTTGCAAATGATACTTACGAATAATAGTGATATCAATGTAACTGGCTGTTTTACATCAGGAAGTGATTTTATTGAATTCTTAAAGAACAACGAAGTTGATATTGTACTACTTGATGTAATGCTTCCCGACGGTAATGGGATGGACTTATGCAAAGAAATAAAAAGTATATCTCCTAATATATGTGTGCTGGCTTTGAGTAATCACAGCGAAAGAAGTATAGTAATGCAAATGCTCCAAAATGGAGCAAGTGGGTATTTACTTAAAAATGTTTCAGTACAAGAATTAACCAGTTGTATTTATGATGCCCTTAACGGAGAAGTAGCTTTTAGCAAGGCGGTAAAAGAGATTCTTGCTCGTCCATCTGCTAATGATCTGAAAGGAATACCCCAACTTACTAAAAGAGAAAAAGAAGTGTTACAGCTAATAGCTGAAGGAAAAACGACGGCATTAATGGCAAAGCACCTTTTTGTGAGCCCGTTAACAATAGAGACACATAGAAGAAATCTGCTGCAAAAATTTGAAGTCAAGAATGTGGCTTCATTGATAAAAATTGCAGCAGATCAGGGGCATCTTAAGTTTATCGGTTAATCTTTTTGATGAATTAATATTAATCTATGTATGTTGACAATCGATTTTTTATCATCGCGCTTAACATGTAGTGTTATAGCATTTTTAAAATCATCCAGATTGATATCACAGAGATACGAATTTGGATAAGATTTACGCTTTTCATTATAAAAAGAAATAGGTTCACTTACTAGTTTTTGCCTTTGCCATATACTAATTTCAGCACCATCATCAGATTTTTCCAGATCAGCATACAATTTATAATGACCTTTAGGCAGCTCACTAAGATCTATCTTTACATGTCCGCCTCCTGTGGAATGCAAAACGTTCCCATCTATTTTTACAGCACCACCAATCGTATATTGCATTAATTGAGGATAAACCATAAGGGTGTCGGGTATGTACACCTGGGTTAGCTCCTGATTGGGTAAAACAAGATCATTATTGATTGATTTGTTGGCATAATAAAACGCAACAGAGGTATAATCTCCAGGTTTATTGTTGTTTTCAGGCCCATGTTCAATGGTGTGTTTTATTTCTTTTTCAAATGGCATTTTGTCCGAAATAAATAACCTGTATCCTCCGGTTCTTGCATATGGCAAAGAATAATCAAGAGAGCCATGAAGAGGTAGACTCATTTTTCGGTCCCAACGGTCAAGCAAAGCGTACCATCCACCATTAAAATAATCTTCTGAACCCGTTCCATGCATCCTCATCTCACCGTCGATAGTAGTTACATCATCACCTTCAAAGAACAATGTCATTCCCGGATTGAGACCTTGAGCTTGTAAAATTGTTCCAACATAATGCCCCTTGCCTTTACCCTCTAAGAATAAATGAGGGGTTTCTGGTTTCGTATTTTTATCTGGGTTCCAAAAGGCATAGAATTTACCTTCTTTTGAGGGTTCATATTTTGTTTGCTCAACATACACATCTGTCTCTATTTTTATGGGTGTAGATTTTGTTCCCTGAGCACCCTGAAGTTGTAAAAGTTCTATTTTTGCCTTTTTATTAAAGGGCATAGGGAAGTAACAGTAATTGGTATTGTCTGCCGAGCCCAGTAGCAAACTTTGCATAGACTCTTTACCAAAAGCATAGCCGAAAAAATCTGCTACAGGCATAAATACTGCCGGTTGTTCATCGTCCCAGCTCATCTTAATTAAAACGTTTTTATTTAGACCTCTAAATGAATCAGCATGATGTAATTTTATCCCGGTTATTCTTCCTCCTTCATTTACATCTGCAATGGTTACTGCTTTGGAGGGGGTTAATATGCTCTCAGTATGGATCGGTTTGATATTTAGCCTGGCCACTTTGTTCCAATCATCACCAAGGGTAGTTAACGCTAGTTTTTCCTGTTCATTAAGCTCAGAATTGAAATTTCTAATCTGGTAACTCTTAGGATAACTTCTATATTGAATTTGATAGAATTCCATTTTTTTTCCTCTCGAAACGATTTTGCAACCATTCTTAAATGAAATTGGGAAATAACAAAAATAACCACCAAGCTCATTACCTGTTAATGGCGAAATAAAAGGAAATACTTTGCCTGAGAAAAGATCTGAAAAACGAATTGAAAAGCTAGGTTTTGTTGCTCCTCCGAAATAAAAATCTAGCATATCATTATTCGGTGTTGGCGTCCAGATCCTGTTGATCACCCCGTTTCCTTTAGCTTCAAATATTACTAATGAGCTGTCGGCATTTTTGCGTATAAACGAATATTTACCACTAAACCCATCATCATTGTTCCCCGTTGTATCGTACGAAGAGAGCTGTTTTACTTTAGTGCCCTCCCAATATTTAGGCAGATCTTGTATTAAACGTAATTTATTTAACTCAGTTGTTGTGTTTATTTGATTGTTTTGGGCTATGGCATTAAGGGTTAATCCACTTACCAGTATGCATAGATAGGCTCTTTTCATCCGCTTAATTTAATTATTTTCATTAATAATTTCTAAAAATTACATCCAGAGAACACTTAAATATAGATACCAATGTTAATATTCTTATATTTGCTAATATTTGTAGTATTTCAATTATTGTTATGACCGTTACCGTACTTCCAATTATAGAACCAGAATCTATTCCTGCAGCACCACTTGCCAAAGTTATGAATGAAAGATTACGTCGTTTGGCAACCGAATTGAAGGAGATACACCTTGTAGAATTAGAATCCGTTGAACCCCTGTTTGAAGATCTGGTAATCTATATAGGTTATAATAATAAATATAGTATCCGTTGGAAAATAGTTAATGATGTTCCTTTGAAAATAGAAACCATTGTGGCTGATCAATGTGCTTTGCTAGGGTATATTAAATGGAAAACGGCAACGCTTAACAGTTTTCATGGGAGATAGCAATCCGCTAAGTTAGCATGTGGCTTTGGCGATAAAGCTTTGGGGTTTTCCCTGTGATCATTTTAAAGCTTTTGTGAAAAGAAGCAAAATTGTTAAAGCCCGATTCAAAGCATATTTGCTTAATATCCATTTTGTTTTCAAGAATTAACTTGCAGGAATAGCCGATTCTTATGTCTACAAGGAATTTGGAAAAAGTCTTTCCAGTCCGGGTCTTAAAATAACGGCAAAAGGAATTTGGAACTAAGTCTGCAACAGATGCTACTTCCTCCAGCTGAATTTTTTTCTTGAAATTATTTAATGCAAAATTGTAAATGTTATTCATCCGCTCATTTTCAGATGCGCTATAATCGTATTTAAAGCCTATCGAAGAAAGCAAGGCAATTTGAGGCAGGTTTGCAATTGCCATTAAGCATTCAAGAAGTGATATTATTTTAGCTATGCCATCGCTTTGATATATTTTCTCAATATATGCAGCTATTTCAATGGCATTTTTTTCCTTTATTAGAATTCCTCTTTTGGCCTTTTCAAGAATGTTTTTAATTGGTTTGGTTTCTGGAAGGTGTAGAAATCGTTCACCAATAAAGTTATCGTAAAAATGAATTACAGTCGAATATGGTTCTTTTGATCCGGCATCATCAAAATAAGAGGAGTCATATTTCCAATAATGCGGTAAATCACTTCCCACTAAAACAATATCTCCAGGTGCAAATCTTTTAATATTGTCGCCCACAAACTGAGTACCCGTTCCCTTATGAAAGCAGATCAATTCTATTTCAGTATGGTAATGCCATCTGTTATTGATGTTTGGAATCATGTCTTTTCTTACACTAAAAGAATGATCTGCACTGTTCGGAATTTTAAGGTGTTGAGGTTTCATTTCCGACTATTATAGCTAAAATATACTTCAAAAAAGCATATTGATGATAATTATGTTAAAATAACTTAATAAATGGATAAGCACACCATTTTTCTTATTTTAAAATACACTTCCTTTATATTATCAATTACAAAATTATTTGATGTTATCTGTAAAAAAAGAAAAAAGCAAAAAAAATGGTGGGCAACTGCCACCAATAATTTTTGGCACAAGCAGTTTAGGGAATTTGTATCAGTCTGTTAGCTATGAAACTAAGCGAAACATAATAAAGGAATGTATTGAGCATTCTTTTGGAAAAGCCTTATTTGATACGGCTGGTAAATACGGAGCAGGTTTGGCGTTAGAGGTTTTAGGTAAAAGTTTGGCAGATTTAAATGTACACCCGGATGATGTTGTGATATGCAATAAGTTGGGATGGTATCAAACGGAATTGCTAACCCCAGAACCTACTTTTGAAAAAGATGTTTGGGTTGACTTGAGAAATGATGCAGTTCAGCAAATTAGCTATGATGGTATCATAAAATGCTTTGATCAGGGGAACAGTTTGTTAGGTATTTATTCCGCAAAGATGGTTTCTGTTCATGATCCTGATGAATATTTAGCTGCGGCAACAAATGAAATAGAGAAGGAGCAAAAATACCAGGATATTCTTGAAGCTTATAGGGCACTTACCGAATTAAAAAAGCAGAAATTAGTAACTTCAATTGGTATTGGTGCTAAGAATTGGAAGGTAATTGAGCGTGTGGCTGCCGATGTAGAATTGGATTGGATAATGATTGCCAATAGCTTAACTGTAAAGTCACATCCAGAAGATTTAGTCAGATTTATTGCTGACTTAAAGGAGAAGAATGTTGAAGTTATTAATTCGGCCGTATTTAATGGGGGATTCTTAATAGGAAGTGATTTTTACAATTATCAAAAAGTAGATAAGCACACGTTGGAGGGTGAGGCACTTTACCAATGGAGAAACAATTTCTTTGCCTTGTGTAGTAAGTTTAATGTTAAACCTGCCGAGGTGTGTTTTGATTTTGGTTTTAATATACCGGGGGTAAGCAGCGTCGCCTTAAATACAACCCGCCCAGAGAAAATAAAAGAAAATATAATGATGGTAAATAAGAAAATTCCAGAAGATTTTTGGAAAGCCATGCAAGAGGAACAATTGATATCGATACCTTTAAACAGATGAAAGCATTAGTTTGTAATACTCCGGGGGAGTTTGAATATATAGATAAAGTATCACCAGATCTAATAGAAGGATATACAAAGCTGAAGATTAAAGCAGTAGGCATTTGTGGCACAGATTACCATGCTTATCAAGGCGTTCAGCCCTTTTTTAATTATCCCAGAATATTGGGCCACGAAATTGCTGCTGAAATTGCTGAGACTTCAATAAAAAGCTCATTTAACATAGGGGATAAGGTAACAATAAGTCCATATTTTTATTGTGGTGAATGTATTGCTTGTCGCAATGGGAAGACAAATTGCTGTGAAACAATGAAGGTCTGCGGTGTGCACATAGATGGAGCAATGAGTGAATACATTCTTGTTCCCGATTATGCCATAGTAGCTGGCGAAGGCTTGAGTGAAGATGAACTGGTATTGGTGGAGCCGCTCGCCATTGGCGCCCATGGTATCAGAAGAGCAAGCGTTAAGCCTGGGGAATTTGTTCTGGTTGTAGGTGCCGGTCCTATAGGTTTAGGAACCATGGACTTTGCCAGAATAGCTGGTGCAGAAGTAATTGCTTTGGATACTAATGTACAACGTTTAGAATTTTGCAAAGATAAGCTGGGGGTAAAACATATTATAAATGCCACGTCTGACAATGTTTTTGAACGATTAAAAACGATAACAAAGGGTGATATGCCAACGGTTGTAATTGATTGTACCGGAAATTTGAAAGCTATAAATAATGCATTTCAGTATATGGCACACGGCGCCCGTTTTGTTTTGATAGGCTTACAAAAGCAGGAAATAAGTTTTAATCACCCCGAATTTCATAAAAGGGAAGCAACATTATTAAGTAGTCGCAATGCCCTTCCAATTGATTTTGAGCATGTGATATCGTGCATAAAAAATGGGCAGATAAAGCCATTAAATTATATCACTCACAAACTGAAATTTGAAGAAGTAAAAGATAGGTTTTCAGACCTTCTTGCCTTTGAAAACGGTTTGGTAAAGGCCGTGATTGCATTCTGACAGCAGGATTTAGAAAACCTATCCAGGAAATGTCTATTTGGAAATTAGCTTTTTTAATTCCATCAATAGATCAATATCTTTTTGTCTTATTTTCCCCTCTCTATTGGGAGGTGTGTTTAAAATTAAAATATTATTTTGAGCAGTAGTTATTTTATAATCCTCAGCCAATTTGTCTATGGACTTATATGTAGTGTCTTTAGTGTTATAGAACCATTTTGAACTTATGCATATAGTAGATTCCCAAGGCATATAATAATTCTCATTATCGTGAGAGAATACTTTTGGATCAGGTGTGGCTGGCAGGTATGGGTCACCTAATCTAAAGTCGCTTGGGAAATATCTGATAGGATAACCATCTTTTTGTTGAGCAGGCAAAACCATGTGTTGATCAGGATTTCCAGGTGCCCCTATAGACCAGTTAATTCCTATTTGGCATTGTGGTTCTTTAGATTTTATTGCTTTATAAATCTCAGCAGCAGGCCATCTGGTATTTTGCTTTACCCAGCCTCCATCAAACCAAAACTCTACAACTTTAGTTTTGGTTTTCTGAGTTATAGCAATTAACTCATTGATTTGATTTACCATAAAATCATTATAAGCTTTGTCCTTAGTTGTATCCTCCGTCTTTGCATTCTCATGCCTGTCCCATAAAGAGTAATATAATCCTAAACCTATATCGTATTTTTTGCACGCTTTCGCAACGGCTTCTATCACGTTAGTTTTGTTAGAAGAGCTATTTACATCGTAGGTGGTATATTTACTATCCCAAAGGCAAAACCCGTCATGATGCTTGGTAATAAGTATTACGTATTTCATCCCGGCATCTTTAGCGGTTTTAACCCATTGTTCTGCATCAATTGAAGATGGATTATATGAAGTTGGTGGTAATGTTCCGTCAGTCCATTCCTCATCATGGAAAGTGTTAATGCCAAAATGAATAAACATCCCGTATTTACGATTTATTTGTTCTAATTGGTATTTACCAGGTTTTGAAGAGGGAATGGGCTTTGTAATACCTTCCTGGGCAAAAGATAATTTTACTATTGCAAGCAATACTAAGGAGAATAGAGTTTGTTTTTTCATCTAGTGGTTCAAATTTTGGTTCATCTTGATAATTCACCTGACCTGATAAATATTAAGCTTGGTGAATCGAAAGTTAAGGAAGTAATTTGGCAAATCAGATCTTTTATAAGCACTTAAAACTGCGCAAACGTTTGTGTATAATATGTTTAAGCGCATATTTTGCCCTTTTATTTGGGTTTTTGAAATATTGATGCTGATGTAGAATTATTGCACTGAATAGAATGTTAATTAAAAGTTAATGTTTGTGTTTTTTGAAACTTGATTTAATCTTTTTAATTCTTAAAATCTAGTTTGCCTAAACCATGTTTTAATCTAAATTCTCAATGAATAAGTTATTTTTCATTGTGATTATTATGTTACGTTATTTTAATTATCTATTTGTCAGGTGTTTAAAACAAAGTATTAATTTTATTACAAAGTAATATATAAAAGTTATAACTTTATTAATGCTATATCGATTTTCCTTTATACTCGCAAGAATATGTTAGTGTAAGTTAACTTTGTTAAGCAGAAAACCAAACTAACCAAATTATAACTATGTGTAATTGTATGAAATTTTATGTGCCTTTGGCATGTTCAGGTATTTTGTGGTGCACTTTTATCACGAAAATATGAAGAGACTTTACTACCCAGTTATTTTTATTTTAATGTTTTCGGCTTGTAAGCAATCAACAAAAGATGCAGCAAATGCAGTCGCCGAAAATCCCTTGTTTAAACTGTTGGATTCTGCACAAACCAATGTTCTTTTCGCAAATAATATCAAAGAAACCTTTGAACGAAATGTTTTTAACTACCCGGCTTTCTATAATGGTTCAGGTGTTTCTATAGGAGATTTAAATAACGACGGGCTGGAGGATATATATTTTTCCGGTAACATGACATCGAATAAACTTTACTTAAATAGAGGTAATATGAAGTTCGAAGATGTGACAGCTATTGCAGGAGTTACCGGGAGGGTAGAAGGATGGAAAAACGGAATCAATATGGCTGATGTTAATGGCGACGGGTTATTGGACATCTACATATGCTATTCAGGCAAATATCCTGGTGAGAACAGAAAAAATCAATTGTTCATTAATAAGGGGCTAACGGAAAAAGGCATTCCTCAGTTTAAAGATGAGGCTGAAATTTATGGAGTAGCGGATTCTTCTTACAGTACACAATCCTATTTTTTTGATTATGATAAAGATGGGGATTTGGACATGTTACTCGTAAATGAGAACATTAGGGTACTTACCGAACTTGATGATATTACTATTCAAGAGCTTCAAAAAACTCCAGATAATATGTCTGGAACCAAATTGTTTAGAAACGAAGGAGGACATTTTAAAGATGTTACCATTAAGGCAGGCCTGCATAGTTCAGTATTGTCTTACGGATTGTCTGCGGCTACCTCTGATGTTAATGGAGATGGATGGCCAGACATATACGTTTCAAACGACTATTCTATACAAGATCGATTATATATCAACAATAGAGATGGGACATTTACTGATCAATTAACCTCAAATCTTCGTCATATTTCTATGTATTCAATGGGAAACAATGTTGTAGATATAAATAATGATGGGTTAATGGATATTTATACGCTTGATATGATTCCTGAAGATAATCATCGCCAAAAACTGCTCCAGGGATTTGATAACTATGAGTTTTTTGAGTTGAATTTGCGTAATGGTTTGTATTATCAATACATGCGTAATATGTTTCATATAAATAATGGTAATGGAACATTTAGTGAAGTAGGCCAATTGGCAGGTGTTTCTAACACTGACTGGAGCTGGGCACCTTTGTTTGCTGACTTTGATAATGATGGTTGGAAAGATCTTTTTGTAACCAATGGTTATCTTCATGACTTTACCAATATGGATGTGGTAAAGTATAATGCCAATTATTTCAATAGTATAAATGGTAATGTTGAACCCCGACATATTTTAGATATGTTGAGCAAATTGCCATCTTCTGATGTAAAGAACTATATCTATAAAAATAAAGGTGGTTTTGATTTTGCAAATAAGTCTTTTGACTGGGGGGTAGTTATTCCATCAAATAGTAACGGGGCAGCATATGCTGACCTCGATAACGATGGGGATCTGGATCTGATCGTTAATAATATAAATAAACCAGCCTTTATTTATCAGAACCAGGGAGACTCGACCACTCATTATCTGAAAATAAAACTGGCCGGATTAAAGCAAAATACCAAGGGAATAGGAGCTAAAGTTACTATCTATTCAGATGATAAGCTTCAGTCTTTAGAGCAAATGCCTTCCAGAGGTTATTTATCAAGCGTTTCGCCAATCTTGCATTTTGGATTAGGTAAGAAAAACACAATTGACTCAATATTAGTGGTCTGGCAAAGTGGTAAAAAGCAAGTTTTGGCCAAAGTTAAGGCTGATCAGTTATTGCTGTTAAATGAAAAGGACGCATTGGAAAATTACATTCCACCAGGTATTAAACCTACATTATTTAAAGAAGTGGTATCGCCAATAGACTTTGCTAAAAGTAAGAATGGTATCAACGACTTTAAGCGTCAACCATTAATGACCAATCCTCAATCTTTTGTTGGGCCTTGCATGGCAAAAGGCGATGTAAATAAAGATGGCCTGGAAGATGTTTATGTAGGAGGAAATAAGAATGAACCAGGTGTATTATATATCCAGCAGAAAAACGGCAGGTTTATTAAAAATCAAAAACCTTTTGAAGGTGATAAGGATAATGAAGATGCAGATGCAGTTTTCTTTGATGCTAACAGCGATGGTTTTACCGATCTGTATGTTGTAAGCGGTGGATATCATAGTTTTAATGTTGCTGACCCATTATTGCAAGATCGTTTATATATTAATGATGGAAAGGGGAATCTTGTAAAATCAACCGGCGCGCTTCCTGAAATGCATGTGAGTAAAAGTTGTGTACGTGTAACTGACTTTAATGGAGATGGACATTTAGATGTTTTTGTTGGAGGCCGGGTAATCCCGGGTCTTTATCCAGAATCACCTAAGAGTTACCTTTTAATAAATGATGGTAAAGGTCATTTTACAGATCAATTAAGTCGTATTTGTCCTGAATTAAATCAAGGAGGGATGATTACTGACGCGGCGTGGATAGATTTAAATGGAGATAAAAAACCCGATTTAGTTACTATAGGAGAGTGGATGCCGGTTAACGCATTCATTAACACAGACGGAAAATTAGTAAATAAAACCAAAAGCTATTTCGATAAGGAATATAGTGGTTGGTGGAATAAACTTCAGGTAGGTGATTTTAACGGGGATGGCAAACCAGATTTAATTGCTGGAAATCTTGGGTTAAATAGCCAATGTAAAGTCAGCGATAAAGAACCTGCAGAAATGTATTATAAAGACTTTGATGATAATGGTGCCATTGATCCTATTTTATGCTTTTATCTGATGGGGAAGAGCTTCCCTTATATAACGAGGGATGAATTATTAGATCAGATGAGTATAATGAGGCCACGGTTCTCAAATTATGCAAGCTATGCCGATGCGACATTGAAAGATGTATTTACAGCAGATGAATTGAAGGGAGCTAAATATTTAAAGGCCAACTGCCTTAAAACTACTTATTTTCAGAGTGGGCCCGACGGACGTTTTCATGAAAAGGATTTGCCTGTTGAAGCACAAATGGCTCCGATTTATACCATTACTTCAATTGATTACGACGCAGATGGTCATAAAGACCTGTTATTGTGCGGCAATATGAATCAGGCCAGACTTCGCTTCGGAAAATATGATGCTAATTATGGAATACTATTAAAAGGTAACGGTAAGGGTAGTTTTAGCTATATACCTCAGTATGTATCCGGCTTTAAGTTACAAGGAGATGTTAGAAGTGTAATCGAGATCAACAATACGATTGTTTTTGGCATTAATCAACAAGGTGCAAAAGCCTATCAGTTAAAAGGAAAATAGAACCACTATTATTTATATGAGAAAACTATTGTTTTTTAGTTTGTGTGTAATATGCTTTGCCGCATGCCGCAACAAAGGTAAGTCGCCGGAACTTAGTAATAGGGATATTGCTAAAGTCCTGGATGAAATGACTTCACTTATGATCCATGACGTAACAAATCCTCCGCTTGCTGCCCGATTTTTTACTTATGCAAGTCTTTCCGGCTATGAGGTAGTTGTACAAAATGACTCTAATTGTATTTCAATGAAGGGGATATTGAATGACTATCCAGAAATTATAAAACCATCTGTTCCCGGAAATCATTCTTATCAGTTGAGCGCTATTTTGGCTATGATTGCGACGGCAAAGAAAATGCAACCATCAGGAAGTTTGTTTGAAAAATATGAGCAATCATTTTTAGATTCCTGTAAAAAAATAGGGTTTTCTAACGAGGTTATTGAGAATTCTAAATTATATGCTCAGCAAGTAAGTAAACAAATATTAGGTTATGCCAAGGCAGATAAGTATAACAAGATCAGCAACTACCCACGATATACACCTCTAAATACAGAAGGCAGCTGGTATCCAACTCCACCAGCTTATTTTCCACCGGTTGAGCCGTATTTTAATACGATACGTCCATTTGCAATAGATTCCTGCTCTCAATTTAAACCAGTACCCCCTGTTCCTTTTTCTAAAGATAAAAAGTCGGCGTTTTATAAAATGATGTTGGGTAATTATGTAGAAGGAGGAGCGGGATTAACGCCAGAACACAGAGCCATAGCTGCATTTTGGGATTGCAACCCTTTTGCATTAAAAAGTGATGGACATTTGTTAACCGGTATGAAAAAAATCTCTCCGGGAGCACATTGGATAGGTATAGCAGGAATTGCATGTAAGCAGTCGAAGTTTAATTTCTCTAAATCTTTAGAAGTGTATACCATGGTATCTGTTGGTTTAACGGATAGTTTTATTAGCTGCTGGGACGAGAAATTCAGAAGTAATAGGATACGACCTGAAACCGCTATTAGGAGCTATATTGATCCCAAATGGAAACCACTACTGCAAACTCCACCATTTCCAGAGTATTTAAGTGGGCATTCTTGTATTTCGGCTACGTCTTCTGTTATACTCACCCACTATTTTGGTGATAATTACCATTATACTGATGATGTAGAAGAAAAATATGGTTTGCCATCCAGAAAATTCACCTCATTTAAAGAAGCTGCAAAAGAAGGAGCAATGAGTAGGTATTGGGGAGGCATCCATTTTATGGACGCTATAGAAAATGGAATGACTACTGGCTTTGGTGTTGGGGAATTGGTCATCTCGAAATTGAAAGCTAAACAGTCTTAAAAATAAACCAAACAAACTAAATTTTTAACCTAAAAATCAATTATGAAAAAAATCTTTACCACGCTCGCTATTGTTTTAATCACCGCTAAAGTTTTTTCCCAGGGATGTGTAGCGATCCGAAGCACCGGAGGGATTTGTGCAATGACAGAACATCCTGATAGTTCGCTAACATCTGATGGCGGAAGTTGGGTTTTGAATATGAACACGCGGTATTTCATGTCAAATAAGCATTTCAAAGGTGATGTTTATCAAAAAGAGAGGATCAAGGCTGGGAATGAAGTTATCAACCATCAGTTTGCTACTGATCTTTCCCTGATTCGAGTATTCAATAGCCGTTGGTCTGCAATGATAGATGTTCCAATTATCTCCAATGCCAGGTCTTCCAAGTATGAGCATAACGCACCACCAAATCTTAATGACGAAAGACATAGTATGCACTCATTTGGATTGGGTGACATTCGGGTAGCAGCTTATCGTTGGTTGTTTAATCCTGCAACCAGTCCAAAAGCAAATGTTCAGGTAGGATTAGGGATTAAATTTGCCACTGGTGTTTACGATTATCAGGATTATTGGCAAAATGTTGGCCCTGGTAAAAAGCCAGAACTACGTACTGTAGATCAATCAATTCAATTGGGGGATGGTGGCACAGGCTTAACTCTGGAAATTAATTCCTTTGCTAACATAAAAAACAACCTGGGTTTGTATGCAAATGCTTTTTATTTAAGTAATCCACGTCAGAATAATGGAGTAAGAACCTATCGCGAGTTAGTTAGCCCAGCATTGGCTAACGAGGCAATTAGTAGTGTTCCAGATCAGTTTATGGCAAGGTTAGGGGCCAACTATGCTTTGAATAAATTAGTCGTTTCTGCAGGTGGACGAATTGAAGGTATTCCAATTCATGACGTTATTGGTGGAAGTGGAGATTTCCGCAGACCAGGATATGTTATTTCAGTTGAACCAAGCCTTACTTATCAATTAAGCAAGATAAATATTTATGCTTCGGTACCTGCTGCAGTATACAGAAAAAGAACTCAAAGTGTTACTGACAGAGCACGTTCAACTGCGACAACATTTGTAAACGGAGATGCTGCATTTGCTGATTATTCTATCAATTTAGGAATTTCTTTCAGACTGTAATAATTTGAATAGATAGCTGTCCATAAAGCACAATCGTGCATTATGGACAGCTTTTTTGTTTCTATGACTTTGGTAAGTGAATATATAATTGTAATTTGAAGGAAACTAAACACAAATGAGACTGAAACAGAGCATTTTAATGCTCTGTCTTCTGCTTGCTTCCTCTGGGTGCAACATGTCAAAAAAGACAAGTCAGAGGAATGCTAAGGGAATAACCGACCCTGATCAAAAGCAGTTTGCAGAGCATATCCGTACTACCGAATTTCAGACACCTGAGCAGGAGCGTGCGGGATTTAAATTACCTCCGGGATTCGAAATTACACTTTATGCATCTGAACCCGACATCGGAAAGCCAATAAACATGGAGTTTGATGAAAAAGGCCGCCTATGGGTCACACAATCATCTGAATATCCAATGGCGGCAGCTCCGGCAAAAGGTCATGATAAAATAACCATACTTGAAGACTCAGATGGAGATGGTAAAGCAGATAAATTTATACCATTTGCAGAAAATCTAAATATACCAATTGGCATAATACCGGTTCAGAAAGGCGCTATTGCATTTAGTATCCCAAATATTTACCAGTTTACTGATACAAATGGAGATTGGAAATCAGATGAAAAAAAAGTAATTCTAGGTGAATTTGGTCATCAGGATACCCATGGGATGGTTAATAACTTTATAAGAGGTTTCGACGGGTGGATCTACGCTTGCCACGGTTTTACCAATACTTCAACAATTGCAGGTACTGATGGCGATTCTATTACCATGGTTTCAGGAAACACATTTCGTTTTCGGCCCGATGGAAGCAGGGTAGAGCAAACCTCATATGGTCGTGTTAACCCATTTGGTTATACATTCGATGAATGGGGTTATTTGTATTCAGTTGATTGCCATTCTAAGCCAATTTATCAGTTGATTAGAGGAGCTGAGTATCCCCATTTTGGTAAGAAGTCGCCAGCAATGGGTTTTGCTCCTGAAATGATGAGTTACGAGCTTGGGTCAACAGCACTATCTGGCTTAGTATACTATTCTGGTGAACAATTTCCCGAAGAATACCGAAACAGTTTTTATTCAGGAGATGTGGTTACCTGCCGGATCAACAGAAATACAATGTCCTTTACCGGCTCATCACCGGAAGCGAAGCGTCAGGAAGATTTCTTAATCAGTTCCGACCCGTGGTTCAGGCCAGTTAACATTAAAACAGGACCCGATGGTGCTTTATATATAGCTGATTTCTATAACCGTATCATTGGGCATTATGAAGTACCCTTGGATCATCCACTGAGAGACCGTCAAAGTGGAAGGATCTGGAAAATCACTTATAACGGCGATAAAAAACATAAAGATAATAAGCTTAAAGATTGGTCAAAAGCAAGCCTTGCTGAACTGATTAAAAACTTAAACCATCCTCAACTTAATCTAAGGATGATGATTGCCAATCAAATTGTTGAAGGTTATGGAGAAAAGTCTGTTGATCAGTTAACCAGTATACTTAAATCATCCAAAACCGATTCAAGGTCTTATATTCAGGCTCTGTGGATCTTGTTTCGTTTAAAGGCTTTGCAGGATGAGGTTCTAGATAAAGCCCTTAATCATAACGATGCAGTGATTAGAGTACATGCGTTTAGAATACTTGCCGAGAAAACATCAATTCCGTTAAAATATCAGCAAAAGGCATTAAATGCATTAAAAGATACAAATACACATGTACAACGTGTTGCCTCAGAAGTGCTGGGTAAATATCCAAAAGCTGCAGCGATTAAGGCTTTATTGCCGGTTTACACTGGCTCTGGTGAACGGGATAGTCATTTAAAATACACTGTTCTATTAGCTATACGAGATAACTTAAAGAATACTGAAGTAATGAAAAGTGTTCTTGTTCAGAATTGGAATGAGGAACAGTTAAAAGTATTGGTCAAAGTTATTCTTGATGTGCCATCTAAAGAAGCGGCACTATTTGCAATGAGGTATCTGCAAAACCATAATTTATCACACAAAGAACTGGTGTCTAATTTAGAATATATTGGTCGTTATATGGATGCCGAAAATTTGAAGCAACCTATTGAGTTTATCCAGAAAAAGTTTTCTGATGATCTTGATGTGCAGTATGCATTGTTTAATACCATGCAGCAGGGTTTACGGCAACGGGGAGGGAAATTAACACCCTCAATGAAAAGCTGGGGAATCAGTCTGGCAGAAAAATCATTAAAAAATAGCATAGCTACTTCTAATCTCTGGAGTAATAAGCCACTGGAACAAACAGGTGATCCGGTAAATCCATGGTCAACAATAAATCATGCAATTATTGCAGAATTGCCAACTCTTAAAGTAATCTGGAGTGAGGTTAATGGTTATCCCCCAACTGGTATATTGGTCTCTCCTGATTTTGTTTTGCCCTCATCTTTGGCGCTTAGTGTATTTGACAACGATGTACATAACACTGAATCTAAAATAGGTATTTCAAAAAACACTGTTCGAATTCGGTTGGCTAAATCTAAAAAGGTAATTGCCTCTTATCGTGCAGTATTTAATGAAAAAATGGACGCTAAAGAACTTATGAAATCAGTTAAGTTCAATTTAGAACCTTATAAAGGGCAACTGGCATTTATTGAAGTTGTTGATAGTACCAAGACCGGATCTGTTGGGATTGGAGGATTAATGCCTGCTGTTTTAGATATTCCGGATAAAAGCGTAGCAGAAACAGCCGCGCGCTATACTCTAGCGGCTGAAATTGTAAATGATTATAAGGTAAGTGAGCTGGAACCAGAAATGGAAATGTTAGCAAAAGCACGCCGAGCAGATTATAAGACGCGGGCTGCGGCTGCAATGGCTTTAATGAACTTAAACTCTGCTAAGCATAAAGCACTAATCTCCGAGATATTTTTAAGTCTTGATGAGAGTCAGTTATTGAAAGAAAAGATTGCTCAGGTAATTGGTCAGGATAATTCTGAAAGCCGATATGCCTTATTACAAAAAGGTTTTGAGGGAAGTCAACGCAGCTTACAGCTTGCAATCGCAGCTATACTCATGAACTCTGAAAAAGGTATTGATTACCTTTTGGCATCTGTTAAACAGGGCGATGTAAAATTTGATCTTTTATCTGAATTGCCAGTAAAAGAGGGGCTTGCTGCGAATATTAGCCCGAAACAACAAAAGCAATTAGATCAAATGAGCTTAGGTCAGGCTTCGGAAAGCGAAGCACGGAAAAAGCTGATAGCATCCAGATTGTTAGAATTTGATCCTATGGCTGTAACTGTTGAATCTGGTAAAGCAATGTTCATACAGAATTGTAGCATGTGCCACCAGATAAAAGGAAATGGTGGTATGATAGGCCCGCAGCTCGATGGTATTGGGAACTGGGGTCAAAAGGCCTTAACAGAAAAGGTATTAGATCCAAATCGTAATATTTCACATGCTTTTAGAACATACAATATTGTTTTAACCAACGGAAAAGTGTTAACCGGTTTGTATCGCAGAGAAGAGGGGCAAGTACTGGTATTTGCAAACCCGGGTGGGCAGGAATTTTCCGTTCCTAAAAATGAAATTAAAGAAAGAAAACCTTCTAAATACACGCTAATGCCAGATCAATTTAGTAAAACCATTGCCAAAAAGGATTTTGATGCATTGCTTAAGTATTTGTTAAGCGTAAAAGAATAGATATTGAATTATTCATAATAAAAAGATAAAAATGAAGAACATAAACAGACCACTAATTGCATGTTTGGTTGTCGGTATTTTACTGCTTAGCAATACTGGCTCCGCACAGGTGAAAAATAAAAATATAAAAGAGATACAGTTTAAAAAGCACATTTTAATAGATGAGTTTGTTACTGAAGGATCAGCAGTAGGTGATATAAACAAAGATGGCAAAATGGATATTATTGCAGGACCTTACTGGTTTGAAGCACCAGATTGGAAGCGACATGAACTTGACGCACCCAAAAAGTTTAACTGGAGAGATTCTTATAGTAATTCATTTCTTAATTACGCAATGGATGTAAATCAAGATGGTTGGTTGGATGTGATTCGTGTCGATTTCCCCGGTGAACCTGCTGTATGGTATGAAAACCCTAAGAACAAAGAAGGACACTGGAAAATGCATACATTATATTCATCAGTAGGGAATGAGTCGCCCGCCTTTGTAGATGTTGATGGAGATGGAAGGATTGATTTGTTATGTGCTGATTCTAAGGGGAACAAGGTGATTTGGTTAAAAGCTCCCTCTATAAAGGGCGACACAGCATGGACAGTTAATGTAATTAGCGATGTAAAAGATAGAGGCACACATCAATTTACACATGGTTTGGGCTATGGCGATATCAATAAAGATGGTCGATCTGACGTATTTATTAAAAGCGGATGGTGGGAAGCACCTGAAGACCGTAAGCAGACCAATTGGACATGGCATCCTGCTAATTTCGGTGATGACTGCTCACAAATGTATGCCATGGATTTAGATGGAGATGGTGATATTGATATTGTGAGTGCTTCATCCCATAATTACGGGATCTGGTGGCATGAGCAAGTAAAAGATGATCAGGGAAATATAGACTGGAAGCGTCATGAGATTTCGAAAGCTTTTTCGCAAACACATGGTCTTGCAATGGTTGATGTAAACAAAGATGGTCATCCTGATCTGGTAACTGGAAAGCGCTTTTACGCACACAATGGACACGATCCGGGTGAAGAAGAACCTGCAGTGATTTATTGGTTTGAATATAAGCCGGGAAAAATTCCCTCTTGGATTGCGCATCAGATTGACGATAATTCCGGGATAGGCTTGCAAGTAGTAACTCAAGATATGAATAAGGATAAACGCATAGATATTGTTATTGGAAACAAGAAAGGAGTGTTCTATTTTGAGCAATTGAAAAAGTAGTTTTTTTTGTATATTTATGATAACCAAATATTTAAATAATGAAAAAGCAATTGACGCTCCTAATTGTTGCTGCATCCTTATTGCTGGTAACATGTAAAAAAAAATCAGGATCTGATGAACCTGAGGCAACTCCTGTTAAGTTATTATCAAGGATAATAGAGGTAAGTGGATTTCCAACGCCAACCACAAAATTCACAATATATACTTACGATGATAAAAAAAGGATAAGTACAATTAGCTGGGCCGGAAAAGAATTTACGACATATACCTATCATGGTGATGAGCTATTTAGCATAGATACAAAGTTCGGTAATAAGAGAAATCTTTCGGAATTTTCGTATGCTGATGGAAAACCAAAACAAATAGTCAGGAAATTTTATACCGATGGGGAATTAAAAGGAGGGGTCACTCTAGGGAATATTTATACCGGAGATAAGATTACCGAAGTTCACGTAAATGAATCTGGTACTGTGGCACAAAAGCGATTTTATCGGTATGCTGGAGATAATATTGTCGGGTATGATAGTCAAACGGATGTATTTATCATAAAGGAATCTACTTTTGGAACAAAAAAAAGCATGTATTTTAATTCACGATTAAAATACATAAATGGAATAGAGACCTTTGACAGGTTTTCACCTAATGATTTGCTTGCTTCAGTTATAAAGTATCCAAACGGCGCGGAACTTCGGCAAAAAAATACATTCACTTACGATGATGATGACTTTCCTGTAACTTTGTTAACGGAGGCTACATTTGAATCTGGCGAAAGTGCAGGAACCTTTAGATATACTTTTGAGTATAAGATGTATTGATTCTATGCATGATGTAAGTTTTCTTCGGTTTCTGCAACCTATTGAGAAATTGAAGAAATATGTATTTAATTATTAATCTATGGATGAGCAGCCCTTTTTAGTACTGATTCAGGAACATCAGGGTATTATCCATAAGATTTGCAGATTATACCGCGATAGTAAGGAAGATCGGGAAGATCTTTTTCAGGAAATCACCTATCAACTATGGAAGTCCTTCCCTTCATTTAAAGGCGAAGCAAAGGTAAGTACATGGATGTACCGTATTGCACTCAATACAGCAATTGCTTCGTTTCGGAAAAAAAGACTTGATGTTGAATATCATCAAGTGTTGCCGGATTTGCCTGATGACGAGGTAGATGAAGAATATGCCATTCGGCAAGAAAGCTTGTTTGCAACGTTAAAACAACTTAACGAAAGTGAAAGGGCTATTGTTGCCCTTTACCTTGACGACCTTAGTTATAGGCAAATTGCCGAAATAATTGGCATAAATGAAAACAATGTAGGGGTTAAGCTCAATCGAATAAAACTCAAAATCCAAAAACTTTTAATCAGATAATTATGGAAACTGATCCACTTAAATTAGCATGGAATGCTGTACAAACGCCAGTTAAAACGAATAAAGAACTGAGCTCAATGCTTATCGAAAGTAAACACCCGGTGCTTAAGGGCATTAGAAAGCAGTTTACAATAGAGATAATCGGCTGGTCGGTATTTTTGCTTTGCTATTATACCATGTTTGACGGCGATCAAAAGCCCATTGCAATCAATATATTACTCGTTGTATCTATGTTCTTTGCGCTTATTCATAATGTTTTGGGCTACAATTTTTCGAAATATCTTATTAATGGAGGCACAATTAAGTCATCTTTAGAAAGATACCTGTCAAAAATTAAAGTTTACGCAGCTGTATCAATCTCTTCCAGGGTCTTCCTGATTACAGGTTTTCTAGTCTTTTTTACTTATAATATAAACTTTACAACAAGCAAATACGTTTTGTTGGCTGGAGTTATTATTGTGTCCATAGTGCAATTACGCTGGTTATTCCTTTTATGGACAAAGCGACTTAAAGTGCTCAACAATACAATTATGGAATTTAGTTTGGAAAAAGACACTCTGTAAGACACATTTGTTTAGACTTAAATATATCGTATGTACGTGTTTCTGGATTGGTTTTTTACAGTATTACACTTAATCATTATTGGATTTAACCTGGTAGGATGGATTTGGAGAAAGACAAGAGCGCTTCATTTTGTTTTTGTACTATTAACAGCTGGTTCATGGCTGATATTAGGTATTTGGTTTGGACTCGGTTATTGCCCAATAACTGATTGGCAGTGGCAAATAAAGGAAAAACTGGGCGAAACCAATTTGCCAAACTCCTTCATAAAGTACCTTGTTGATAAAGTAACCGGGGCAGATGTATCTTCCACATTTGTTGATATTGCCACAGCATCATGCTTTATTGCAGCAGTATTATTATCCGTTTATTTAAATTTTATTAAAAAGAAACGACAGAGCCCTATTTGAATAGGATCATTAATAACTCAGAACAAAATGATTAGAAACAAAAAAAGCATCCTTTTAAGGGGATGCTTTTTTTTAATTTATAAAATGAGTTGATTAACTGATCTTAACATTAATTGCGTTTAAGCCTTTTTTACCTTGCTCAACGTCATAGCTTACTGAATCATTCTCACGAATGCTATCGATTAAGCCTGAAGAGTGTACAAAGATTTCGCTATCACCATTAGCTGGCACGATAAATCCAAAACCTTTTGTCTCATTGAAAAACTTTACTGTTCCTTGTTGCATTATATTGTAATTTAATTATTTTCAAATGTACATTTAATTTATTGAAAAACAGCAATTTATTAAAAATATATTCATTTATTCTTTAATTAAGACTTACGGCCTACTTATTTTGATCTTTTTGAAGTTATCAAAATAACCACACCTGCAATCAAAACGATACCTCCGATGTATGGAGGCCAGTTTACACTTTTTTCTCTATCGGCTGAAATCTGAATAGGACCGGCACCAATTAACTTTTCCTTTTTAGTGTAAGTAAATCCTGTCCAAATCAGCATAACAACGCCAAGAATTATCATTACCAATGCTATTGTTTTGTTCATGGCTATATCTTTAATTTATTTTATACAACAGCCTGATATATTAAATGTTTGATTATAATATTTTGTATTTTGCATAATGAGTTTTTTAACCGCTGAGTGGCGAAAGCTAGCTATAGCTAATTATGCTATTGATAAGAATTTACTTATTCCTTATTTGCCGGCTGGTACAGAGCTGGATTTATGGAATGATACCTGTTATGTAAGCTTAATTGGTTTTCTGTTTAAAAACACAAAACTGTTGGGTTTCAGTATTCCGTTTCATGCAAACTTCGAAGAGGTAAACCTTCGGTTTTATGTCAAGTATAACGATAATGGGGTGGTAAAAAGAGGCGTAGTATTTATTAAAGAGATAGTACCAAAATTTGCGTTATCTATAGTAGCTAATGCTATTTATAATGAAAACTATGAGGCCATGCCAATGAGTCACTGTATAAAGGAAAATGAAGAAGATCGTTATGTAGAATATAAGTGGCGGTATAACAATCAATGGCAAAGTTTTAGTGTAACGGCAAACAAAGCCCTTTCAGAAATCCAGACGGGAAGCGAAACCGAATTTATTACAGGCCACTACTGGGGATATGCAAGATATAGCTCAGAAAAAACTAACGAATATGAGGTAAAACATCCTAAATGGGCCCAATACAAAGTGAAAAGCTTTAATATCGGTGTTGATTTTGGATTAGTATATGGACAGAATTTTAGCTTTCTTACGCAACAGCAACCTGTATCTGTAATGCTCGCCGAGGGCTCTGATATTTCTGTTGAACGAAAGAATACCATACGCATTTAAGTACTTATTATTGCGCATCCGGATCATATTCCAGTGGAAGCTGATCTGCTATGCGTTTACGCCCCCAAAATCCCTGTATCAAAATGTTTTTATATCCTGCATAGCTACCTTTATCATCAATCTGCGCATCTAATTGTAAAACAGATCCGGTTTCGTCCATTTCTATAATTTCCCAGCTTCCTTTTGAAGGGGCAAGGGATGCAACTTTTTTCTTATCATATACTGTATAGAGTCGCTTTTTATATTTAAAAGTGACAAGATTGCTGTCTACACGTTCAATAAGTTGTTCCGTGTATACTGGATTTGGATCTATCATTAACGGAAAATCAAAGTTTTTTATAACATGCGTAAGGAAGCCTTCCTCCTGAGTTCTGTTTTTATAAAGGGCCCTTAAATAGTGCATGAGTGATCCCTCGTATGCCATTTTTCTATTTGCTTTCCAGATCTGATGCTCTTCATTTGAGCCTTTAATGTCTTCAAAAATAGATTCTCCATCATAGATGGTTGCATCAGCCGTTTTATTGTATTGAAATTTTCTCAGTAAGTATTTAATGCGGTATCCAAGTTTTCGGTTTTCTATGATGAGAAAGTCAGATGAATTGGCTTTTAAAATAGCCTTTTCTGTAGAGAAGTCAATGATGTCTGTATTCAATATCTTGCATTCCTTTGCATTTTTAGATTCTCCCATGAAATATTTATTAAATGTTTTTAGAAAATTCTTTCGCTGATTGTTATCTCCAATAATCACTTCGTCTAAAATGATTTGCTTTTCCTCTAATGTGAAATTGAGTACAACCGATTTTTCTAAAACAACTGCATTTTGTTTTATTGAGCCGTAACCCAGCATATTAACCACAACCTGATAAGTACCAGGACCGATACCTGAAAATTTAAATTCACCCTTAATATTGGTAGTTGTTGATTTTTGAGATCCGTCAATGAATATTGTCGCGGCCTCAATTTGCTCAGCCTTGGCATTTACTACTGTTCCTGATATGG
Source organism: uncultured Pedobacter sp. (assembly GCF_946479715.1). The sequence continues at coordinate 35,213 of NZ_CAMLHF010000009.1, forward strand.
TAAAAGTTTCCTGAGCATTTACACCAGTATAAAGCAGGGTAAATAGAATAAAAATGATTGTTTTTTTCATGAGGAGAGCTTGTGACTATTCAAATAAGATTATCTATTTCTAAAAGTAGAGATATAAGGTCAGCTTACCAAACAAGTATTTTGCAATTGAACAAATAAATCAAAACTATTAATCGTTTGTTATATTGGAGCGTATTTATAATTCCAGTTTAAATTTGCGAAATACATGATTAAAGTTTTAATAACAAGAAAAATACCTCAACGGGGAATTCAATTACTTGAAGAAGCGGGTTATAAATTAACTATTTATACTGAAAAAAGATCTTTGCCTCAAAAAGAGTTAATTGAGCTCTGCAAAAAAAACGATGCTTTGCTAAGTGCTGGATCTAACAAATTAAATGCTCATTTTTTTGAAGAATGTAGTCACCTGCAAGCTGTAGCATTAATGAGTGTTGGGTATGATAATGTAGATGTTGAAGCAGCAAGCTCTTATAAAATACCTGTTAGTAATACTCCTGATGTACTTAGTAATGCTACCTCAGATATTGCCTTTCTTCTGATGCTTGCAGTGTCCCGTAATGCCTTTCAGATGCACAAAAGGATTGAACGCGGCGGTTGGTCGTTTTTCGAGCCTACGGCAAATTTAGGAATAGAATTAAAAGGTAAAACACTTGGCGTTTTTGGTTTGGGAAGGATAGGTGTGGATTTTGCTAAAAAGGCAAAGGCAGCATACGAAATGAATGTCATTTATCACAATAGAAATCGCAATACTGAAGCAGAGGGAATATTGGATGCAAAATTTGTTTCTTTTGATCAGCTATTAGCCGAAAGTGATGTATTATCTGTTCATGCCAATCTTTCAAACGAAACCAAGAATTTATTCAATAAATCTGCGTTCGAAAAAATGAAGCGCAGTGCTTTGTTTATAAATACTGCCAGGGGGGGCTTACACAATGAACAAGATCTGATCAACGCAATTCAACATAAAACCATATGGGGAGCAGGACTAGATGTTACCAATCCGGAACCTATGGATAAAGATAACCCTTTGCTGAATTTGCCGAATGTTTGTGTGCTGCCGCATATTGGTTCTGCAACTGAAGAAACGAGGGATAAGATGGCTATAATGGCAGCAGAAAATCTACTTGCAGCATTAAGTAACAAAGTAATGCCACAGATCATTAATCGCGAAGTTTACAACAGTAATCATTAAATTGCCACATAATTCAAAATTCATGAGAAACTTACTTTTAAAAACGATAGCTGTTTTGTTATTCCTTGTTGCTAGCTCAAATATTTCTAATGCACAACAAATCCCGTCTGCTCAGTTACAGAGTAACCCGTGGACTAAAAGTCAACTTATGGAGCCTTCCGTTTTAGCTAATATGATTGAAAAGGGGCAAAAAATCCGTATTTATAACATCGGTGTTGTTGAGGATATAAAGGGTGCTACACATCTTGGGGCCGCCAGCGAGAAACAAAATGTAGAAAAGCTAAGTAAAGTATTGAAAGGGCTTCCAAAAAACGAAATGATAGTGGTGTATTGTGGCTGCTGTCCAATGGATAAATGTCCTAACATTAGGCCTGCTTTTAAAGCATTAAATGACCAAAAATTCACAAAAGCATACTTGTTAAACCTAACCGTTAACTTAAAAACTGAATGGATCAATAAAGGCTATCCGCTAGCCCAAACCGGTAAATAAAAAGCCTCCAAATATTTGCTATATTAGTTCTTAAAAAAAGAAAATGTCTCGAAAATTAGGTACGGCTTTTACGCTCTTCTTGTGCTTGATAACTTTGCTTGTTCAAGCCCAAACAGCAACATCACCAGTTGCTATCACTCCTGTTAGCGCTTTATCGCATTACCTGAATAATGGTGATAACACTTACAAGTGGGAGGTAAAGGACGCTTATGATCTGGAGGATGTGAAAGTATACAGTATTCTGCTTACTTCGCAAAAGTGGCGAGAATACACCTGGACCCACCAGCTTAGCATAATTGTTCCAAAGGAAAATAAGTACGACGGAGCGTTGTTGTTTATTACAGGTGGAAGCATAAATAAAGAAGGTATGCCAAATTGGAGCGACAAAAGTGATGGTCTTGTTAAAAGTTTTAGTTCAATAGCAAAAGAAAATAAAGCTGTGGTTGCCATACTCAAGCAGGCACCCAATCAACCTCTTTATAATAATTTAACGGAAGATGCTTTAATATCATATACACTTCATAACTACAAAAAAGATGGCGATTACAGTTGGCCATTGTTATTTCCAATGGTTAAATCTGCAAAAAGAGCAATGGATGCCGTTCAGGAATTTTCTAAACAAAAGCTACATCATGGTATTAACCGTTTTGTTGTATCGGGGGCATCTAAACGCGGCTGGACAACCTGGCTTACCGGAGCTTCTGATAAGAGGGTAACTGCAATTGCACCAATGGTTATCGATATGTTGAATATGCCGGTAAGCATGAACTATCAAATCAAGGTTTGGAAAGATTATAGCATCCAGATAGAAGATTATGTTAAATTAGGCCTGGTACAGGACCTCGGTACCGGGAGCAGCAATGACCTTGCTACCATGATTGATCCTTATTCGTACCGCAAAGCACTAACAATGCCTAAAATGATAGTAATGGGCACCAATGATGAATATTGGCCAATAGACAATATCAAAAATTATTACGACAGTATTCCGGGACAAAACTTAATTCATTATGTGCCAAATGTAGGTCATGGGCTAGGCGATGGTAAAGAGGCTATGACTACGCTAAGTTCGTTCTTTGGACTCACTATGTCAAAATCCCCTTATCCCGTTTGTATATGGAAATCTTCTCAAAGCGATCAAGGAGTAAGGGTTAGTATTAAAACTACAGCAGATAAATTAATTGATGTTACATTATGGCATGCTGATTCTCCTGATCTGGATTTTAGAAATGATAAATGGGAGGCCAGAAAACTGGATGTTAAACCTAAATCAGAAATAAACACATTAGAAGGATTTCCTGATTCAGGTTATAGAGCTTTTTATATTAATTTAAAGTACAAAGATTCTAAAGGTGGAGAGTATATTGAAAGTACAAGAGTGTTTATGACGGATAATAAACAACTTTTATAGATCATTAACTTTCAATTAATTGTTTTCTAGGAATGTAGTCAATAAATTCTTTAAATAAAGTTCTGGCTTAGGCATTTTAACTACAGTACCAGGTTCTTTATCTTGATTCTGTTTGATGTAGTTGGCTTTAATTTTACCCCAATCTTTAGAGTAGAGCTTAATAAACATATCTACAAAATCTTTGTCTGTGTAATCTTTAGGAAGTTTACTCAATACTGCTTCAATTTTCTCTTCTTTTCTATGTAATACTGCCATGATGATTTTAATTAAGGCCGCTAAGTTATGGAAAATTAAATATGTAATATACCATAATCACCAATAAGGAGGCTACAAGCGTATTCAGAAAATTTACCATATCATTACTCATGTAGTTTTTACGTTCAAAGGTAGCTCCAAGTATAGAATCTGTCAGATTGCCAATTATTCCTGCACCAATCACAAAAAGACTTTTTCTATCAAACCCCGAATAAATTAAGGCTATTACAGATGCACCGCATGCGCCTATAAGCGTTCCTTCTAAACTTACAACCCCATCTAAACCATTAGCTTCTCTTTTAAAGGTTAGGATGTTATAAAATCTACGCCCGTACACCATGCCCAGTTCAGAAGATAGGGTGTCGGCAAGGGCCGAGGCAAGACTGGCGGCTGCCATTAAAATATATAAATCTGAATGATCATGGTCCACAATCGCCAAAATACCTGTTAACCCGGCAACTCCTCCATTTGCAAATACTTGCCCGGCATTTCTACCATTATTATCCAGAATTTCTGGATGGTAAGTTGCCTTGAGTTGCTTTTTGTGACCTGTAGCCAATACCCCAAGAATAAAAAAAGTAACAAGCATTAAAATCCCGGTTTCCCCCATGCCTGCAAATACAAAGAAACCAATTAGACCCGCAGTAAGCGCTGCAGGCAGCGTTAATTTTTTTGTCCAAACACATATCGCCATCATTGCAATAAGCAACATAGCAGTAGCCAATAAAACAGGGAGTGATGATATAGGCATATTTTGATAACCGAAGTTTAAAATAGTTGTAATGTAACAGTAGGCTCTATCGAAGATGCGCCTGGTTTAGCATTGGGCTTAGTCTTATGTTTATTAATCCAGGCTATATAATCTTCGGGTTTAATTGACTCTTTTAATAATCCAGAACCAAATTGCATTTGCGAAACTCTTGCTTCAATTATTTGCCTGTACTTTTGCAGTAAGTGTTGTATTTGTTGTTGGATCTTGTTTTTTGGTTTAATTCTGATGTTTTTGTTTACAGGATTTAAGAGTTGAATTGTTATCTCTTTACTGAAATAGGCCAACGCAGATTCAATTCTATCTTGCAACACTTGTTGATCTTTAAAACCTGCTTGCTTATGTAACTGCTTTACCTGGGTTTGAAACTTGTCAGACAAGGCCATAAGGTCTTTAACTGATTTATTCAATTGTGCCAGTAAAGATTTAAATTCAGGCAGGTGCGATTTAACGATCTCGGAGTTGGAGCTGATCGTTTCCAATCCGCTAAGCACACGGTTCAGCGAAAAATGGTTTAATACTACCTGAAGAATAAACCTTTCTTGCTCAGCAATTAAAATGTGCTCTAAGTCATCTTCATTAGTGGGTTTCATGTAATTGATCACCTCCGTATTTGACCTTAAGCTTTCAGTACTAATCTTTGATTTTAAGATAAGTCCGTTTAGTGTTCGAACACGACTCAAAGCAACATAAACCTGACCGGCAACAAATGATTTTCCGGCATCAATTATTGCATTGTCGAATGTTAATCCCTGACTTTTATGAATTGTAACAGCCCAGGCTAATTTAATTGGATATTGAGAAAACTCACCAACTTGCTGTTGTACAATGGCCTGTTCAGGATCAGCTTTATATTCAAAAGATTGCCACGACGATTTTTCCAATAACAAATCATCCTCCTGAGGAAAAGAGATATAGATCTCACCGTCTTTAACAGATTTAACCTTCCCAATCTTTCCGTTATAGAATTTCCGATTATCACCTGTGTCATTTTTTATAAACATGATCTGGGCGCCTTCTTTAAGTTTTAAGGTCTGCTCTGCCTGTAAGCCCAGATCTCTAAATTCCCCGCTTACCTCTCCCTCAAAAGTATATTCTTCACCGGTTAGCTCATCTAATTTTTCTCTGTTAATTGTATTTGCCTCAGCATTATGCGAAGTAATAATAATCGGATTTAAGTCATCAGTAGAACTGAATTGTGGGTCGTATCTTTTGTTTAACAGATTCAAACTACTTTCACTAATCTGATTGTTTCTGATGTCATTTAGAATATTAATGAATTCAGGTTCAGTTTGTCGGAATACCGTGGTAAGCTCTATTTGTAAAAGTGGGTTTCTTCTTACTACAAGCGCATCAAAAAAATAAGGTGATGGGTATGCTCTGCTTAGAAATGCCCAGTCTTCTCTTTTTGTAACCGGTGGTAGTTGATACAAATCTCCAATTAGCAGGAGTTGAACACCACCAAAAGGCATGGTGTTTTTTCTAACTGATCTTAGTATCGCATCAATTACATCCAGCAAGTCGCAACGTACCATCGAAACCTCATCAATAACAAGTAGTTCCAGTTCATTAAACAGATTTGTTTTATCTCTGGTATAACTTAAATCAGAAACCATAGATTGAATAGAAAGTATTCCCGATTGCAGGTTCTCTAAACTAATATCACCTGGGAAAAACGAGCCTGGAGGCAATTGGAAAAAAGAGTTGATCGTAGTTCCTTTAGCATTCATTGCTGCAACCCCGGTAGGAGCAACCACGGCCATTTTTTTTGAGCTGCTCTCCTTAATCCGCCTAAGCAGGGTTGTTTTTCCCGTTCCAGCTTTTCCTGTCAGAAAAATATTCTGATTGGTATAGTCAATAAAAGATAAAACCCTGTCGAAAATTGAATTAGAAGAACCGCCATTACTCATACAGCAAATTTAACTGAAATTTTCTCCTGTTCCGAGAATTGTTGAAATGTATTGTTTAATCCATCTTCAAAAAATATTATCTTTCCGTTGATTTTAACGCCTTATTTCTTTTATATGAATTTTCGATATTCAAGTGATTCATTTCTCAGGTTCGGGATGCCTGCATTGTTTGTTTTTTTATTTGTTTATTCTGGCTATGCTCAGGAAACAGAACCTTCAAAAATGAAGGTTTTGAATGGTATTACAAGCATAAAAAATACAGTGCAAAATCAAACAAAAGAGTGGATAGATTTTAAACATATCGAAGGTGCATTTACCATAAAAATGCCGGGAAAACCTGAGGAGATAAAAAAGGAAATACCAAACAGTTCTCGTCCCGGTTATCCTCCGTATTTACTTAACATGTATGCAGTAATCGACACTGTGAATTTTACCACTTACCTCATCAGGTATAGTGATTATCCTGCTGGTTTATACTTGGCGGATAAATCACTGGCTTTTAGCGCTTCTATTAAGGAAATGGAAGGTAAAGCGAAAATGGTGAAGGCGCCTACTGTGATCTTTAAGGATGGTAATGAAGGTCGGAAATTGGATCTGTCTATTGAAGATTATTATATGCAAGTTGAAATGTATGCAAGGGGGAATCGTATATATTTCCTACTTAGACAAATACCTGCTGATTCATCAGTAGGTGAAGATGCCTTCTTTAATTCTTTTCATTTTGATAAATACACACCCAACAAAGGAGTTCCTTTCTCTGTAGGGAATATCAGTTTAACAATGCCTGATAAACCATTTAAGCCAGCTGGAGTTAAAACTGGCGAAGGCTCTATTTTGAAGGAAGATAATATTTATTACGCCACAAATAAGAATTCTGGAGGCGTGTATGCTATAGAAAGCGGAGAGTTAACTAAGTACACCAGAATAAAGGATTTAGATACTATGTATGCTAAATTTGTTAGGGGAATGAATGAAGGTGATGATAGCCTTTATAAATCTGTAGACTTTAAAATAGGCGATATCAAAGGCAAAGAATTTTATGCTTTAAATAAGAAAGCAGGAACAGAGAAACGAAATAGAGTATGGATTAAGGATGGCCAATTTTATTATCAGACTGCAAATATTAGTAAAGAAGAGATTTTAAATAATGAGGTTGATAATTTCTTTAACTCAGTTAAAATTAAGGCTGGGAGCAAGCCGTTTGATCTCAAATCATCTAAGGCGGCGCTAATCATGGAAGATCTGAAAAGTAAGGACACATTGATTAGCAAGGCAGCGTTTAGTGGTTTGAGCGCTTACGATTTCGATAAAAGTGAACTGCCAACTATTTATGCCGCTTTAAAAAATAAATACGCTAATGATACGGCACAAAATGGAACTAGAGTTTCGTTAATCAAAATCCTGACAGTTATTAATGACGAACATACTGTTGCTAATCTAAAAGGAGTGTTTGACGATAAAAGCAATGCCGATTTGATTAGAGCTAGTGTACTGTCATATATCACCGACATAGATAAGAATAGTTACGATTGGTATTTTAATTCTCTATTAACTAATAAGCCACTCCAGCTTGAAGATCATTGGCCAGTGTTTTCTCCTTTAAGAGATTCCTTATCTTACAGTGCTGAACATTTAGATAAATTAGTTGGTTTGCTTGATGTTAACGTGTATAGAGATGATGTTCTTAATGTTCTTTCGAACATGATCTATGCTGAAGATAAAGCTAGGTATGCAACCTTAATTCAAGGTCGTAAGCAGCAAATAAGTGCTAAAGCTTTGGATGATTTGGACTTGTTTTTGAAGGAATATGGTGCTGACAATCAAAAAGAAATTCCTTCAAAATTGTATAGCTATTTAAATATCCTGCCTACTTTAGATTTGCCTAAGTTAACCGACGAGTTCACAAATAAACTACTCGCAGTAGACTCAATTTCATACGTTCATCGTCTTTGTATGATTGCGCGGATTAAGACTGGTTTGGTGTTAGATAAAGAAAAACTTAATTCGCAACTGGATAGTCTTTATTCTCGTTATGATATTATGAAAGCTTTTAATGAATTGGGTAATCTAAAAGCTGTGCCCTTGAAATATAGGAAACATGATGAATTCGCCAAATTGTTATTATACAATTATCTTTCTGAAGAGTATGACTATCCTGAATCTATCCAGCTTACAGGAACCATAAAAGAAACAAGTGGCACTTATTATGTTTTTGATCTTTCTTATACAGTGGAAGAAGTAAAAAAGATTTACATTGGAGTTGTGGGACCCTTTGATGATCAGGTTGATGGGCTTAAGTTCGAAACGTATAAAAGCTTCACAGATTTTGAGCTCAAAGAAGCCGATTGGCAAGCTCAAGCAAAAGGTATGATCGCAGAGCTTAATGAGCGGTAGGTTTTAGGAGTAGTATTTTTAATTAGAGGAATTAACATATCTTAAAATGAAGCATTTAATACTAGCAGCACTAATTTCAATATCAATTACTTCATGTAATTACGCACAGCAGCCTGCAAATGCTAACTCAGAATCACCTGGTAAAGCAATCAGTTATGAGGATTGGAAGAAGGAAGCTAAAACTAATATCAGACTTAACCCCAAGTTTGGAAATGCTGTTAAATCAGAATCGCAAAAAAAGGCTGATCAACAGCTTATAGATGATTACCTGAAGCAACAAGGCAGCCACCATAAAGCATCAGAGGCAATTATAAAGCTAGGCTTTGATTATCTTTATAAAGGGGATGCCAAAACAGCAATGTACAGGTTTAATCAGGCATGGTTACTCGAACCTAAAAATGAAAATGTTTTCTGGGGATTTTCTGCTGTTTATTTTACACTGGGAGACCATGAAAAGGCGATGGAACAATTGAATGAAGGGCTTACTTTGAATCCTAATAGCTCAAACCTGCTTACTGACAAGGCCACAATCTATTATGCCAAATTTCCTGTAAGTAACGACCAAAAGGATCTGTCTGCCGCTATTGATTTATTAAATCAGTCGTATAAGATAGATGCTAAAAATCAAAATACTTTATTTAAGTTATCAGTAGTCTATTTTATGAGGCAGGATTGTAAGAATGCACTTAGGTATTATAATGAATGTAAGACACTCGGGGGAAGGCCAATCACCAAAGAATATACTGAAGCAATTCAAAAACAATGTCCGTAATATCTGGTCATTTTTTCTAAATTTAGACACCTAATCCAATTTAAACATGAAATTTATCTGCTCTATTATGGGTGTTTTACTTACTGCTATGTTAAGTACAGCTCAGGCACAGCAAAAAGAAACGCCTAATAGGAAGGCCAAGAACAAAGTAATTGTAGCTTATGTTACGTCTTGGGGTAAGGTTTTACCCGATCCTAAACTTGTTACACACATCAATTATGCTTTTGGCCATGTAAATAAAACATTTGATGGGATTACTATTCAGAATGAAGATCGTTTAAAAGATATTGCTGGATTAAAAACAAAATATCCAAACCTTAAAGTATTGCTGTCTATTGGTGGATGGAAAAGTGGCGGATTTAGTGAAATGGCCGCGTCTGAGGAAAACAGAAGTAAATTTGTTGATGATTGCCAGCGTGTAGTAAACACATTTAACTTAGATGGAATAGATATAGACTGGGAGTATCCAACAAGTTCTGAGGCCGGGATATCTTCTTCTCCAGACGATACCAAGAACTATACGTTATTGATGTCTCAAATCAGAAACAAAATTGGTAAGAAAAAATTACTGACATTGGCGTCTGTCTCAAATGCCAAATATATCGATTTTAAGGCGATTACGCCCATAGTGGATTTTGTGAATGTGATGACGTATGACATGGGGACCCCTCCAAATCATCATGCAGGCCTCTACCATTCAGAATACACCAAAGATATCAGTGTGGATGAAGGAGTAACTGCACATTTAAATGCTGGCATTCCTGCAAATAAACTAGTTCTAGGGATTCCTTTTTATGGGCATGGTAAAGGTGATATTGCCTGGTATATCGATTATAAAGACATCGTAAAACTAAATGGCTATACAAAAAAATGGGACGATGTAGCAAAAGCCCCTTATTTAGTGAATGATGCAGGAGAGTTTGTATTAACCTATGAAACGCCACAGTCTATTGCCGTAAAATGTGCTTATTTGCTTGAAAAGGGTATGCTGGGTGCGATGTATTGGGACTACACCGCAGATACAGAAGACGGGGAGTTGCGAAAAGCAGTGCACACCGGTGTCTACAGCAGATAACGAGCAATCGAAAATCATTACTTCTCTTTTTCCAGAAGATCGGCAAGTTCTGGGGATTTGTTAAACTGTGGGTTGTGATCTGCTTTAAATATCAGGTATTTATAACCTCTTTCTTTGGCCCTTTCACCATAGGTATAAAATGTGTCTTTTTCAGGTTCTGTACCTTCTTCAACAGTTAATATGTATGTCGCAGGCAATTTTAAGGCCCTAGGGTTTTTTCTTGAAACAGGTTGAGTAAAGGTTTTGACAGACTGGGGTACATCTTTTGGAGGTGCCTGATTTGGTTTAACCCATTTGGGAACCATAAACCCATTTGTTGATGCCATCACAATATCGTTAGCGCCATTTTTTTTGGAAGTAGCTAAACTTTCTCCATCATCAGGCAAAATTGCATCAAGATAAACAAGTTTTTTAATTCGGTCCGGGATACTATCTGCAACTCCGGTAATTACCATACCCCCATAACTATGACCAACTAAAATAACATTATGTATGTTTTCATAAAGAATCAGATTAACCACATCCTTGATGTGGGTATTCAGATCAACATCGGGAGAGCTTAAATGGACACGCTCACCCTGACCGGTTAAACTTGGCCTGTAAACAATGTTGCCATGATCGGACATTATTTCATCAACATTTTTAAAAGCCCAGCTACCTCCCCATGCGCCATGCACGATTACATATATAGGTTTTTCCTGAGCAATGGTATTATTTGTTGTTAATACACATAAAAAACAAGCAATTATTAGGAATGGATTTTTTAAGAATAAGATCATAATATGGGTATTGGTTTATTTTTAATTAAATGTATGGAAACTATATTCATTATTCATCTATTGTTTAAAGAGCACATCATTATGAACAATAGAATCAAAGATGCGAGGTTAAGTTTTACTTGTCACCAAAACTGGGATACAATGAAATCGAATGAAGAAGGACGTTTTTGTGATACTTGCGAAAAGAAAGTATACGATCTAACTGATAAAAACGTAGCTTATTTCATGCAGATCCTGCATGAAAATAATAACAGTGTTTGCGGTCGATTTACAAAAGACCAAATGTCTAAATCTACGCCTGTAAATAATTCATATTGGAAAAAATGGGCAATCGCTGCCATGGTGTTTCTTGGCTTTGGTGCTACAGCCCAAAAAACAAATGCACAGGAATCCGTTCAAGATAAAACACTTCCAAAAACTACAGAACCAAGTTGCGATAGCAATTCTTTTACGCTTGGCATGATTATACCTCCTTTGGATCATGAAGAAATGAGATCTCTTTACAAATATCTTATTAAAAATTGTAATGTCCCGGTTTCAACAAATGGTCGTTTGATCGCGTCATTTAAATTAAGCGCTGATGGACGGTTCACCAATATCGCAATCAGCGAACAATTAGATAGAAGCGCTCGCGCAGAGGTTGAAAGGCTATTAAAAGCCGCTCCTAAGTGGAAGAAAAAGGATTTAGGCTATATTCATTCAATATCCCTTACATTTAAGGATGGCAAGATTTTGCCTGAATATTAATGTAACCACCATGCAACATTTGTAATACGGTAGTGTCTTATAGGCATTAACCGCTTTAAATGAAACATTCCATATTTCTGTTTTTCTTACTTTTATATACCCTGTTTTGTCAGGCTCAGGATCCTTCAGTGCAAAAGAAATTGCAGGCCGTAAGAACTACCGAAACCCCAAAAATAGATGGTATTCTCGATGATCGCTGTTGGATAGACGTTCCTATAGCTACTGACTTTTTTGAAATCAGACCAGTACCAGGCAGAGTAGAGGGAAAAGGCAAGCGTACAGAAATGAAGGTATTATATGATGATGCTGCAGTTTACGTTTATGCACGGATGTACGATCATCCTGATAGTGTTTCTCATGAACTGGTTTCTAGGGATAATATTGGCAATGCCGATTTTATCTCCATAGTTTTCGATCCTTTTTACGACAAGATGAATGGGAACGGTTTTTTTGTTACCGCTGCCGGAGTTCAGTTTGATGCTAAATACTCGCAAATTGGCGATGAAGATGAGAACTGGAACGCCGTTTGGGAAAGTGCAGTTAAAATCGACGATAAAGGTTGGACTGCCGAGATGAAAATTCCTTATTCTGCTTTGCGTTTTTCTGCTAAAGACATTCAAAACTGGGGATTAAACTTCAGTCGTCGAATCCAGCGTACAAACGTTCAAACATTTTGGAATTTTGTTAATCCCAATGTAAACGGTTTTATTAATCAAGAAGGGCTTTGGATTGGAATTAAAGACATAAAACCACCACTGCGTTTGTCATTTTCACCTTACTTGTCTGCTTATATAAACCATTATCCTGCTAATATTCCAGGTATAAAGAACACAACTGCTCGTTTCAATGGCGGTATGGATGTTAAGTATGGCATAAACAACAGCTTTACCTTAGATATGACCTTAGTACCGGATTTTGGTCAGGTGCAGTCTGATAATCGAATTCTGAACCTAACACCATTTGAAGTAAAGTTTAATGAAAACCGACAATTTTTTACAGAAGGAACTGAACTGTTTAATAAGGGTGATCTGTTTTATTCGAAGCGAATTGGCTCTATTCCAAAATACTATAATCGCTCTGATATAAACAGCTCCGAAACTATCATTAAAGATCAAAGTGAAGCCAAAGTGCTAAATGCCACTAAGATTTCTGGTAGAACAGCAAAAGGCCTTGGCATAGGTGTTTTTAACGCTATAACTAAAGCTATGCAAACCGAGGTTGAAGATCAGCAAGGGAACATAAGAGAGACTGAAACTCAACCACTAACCAATTATAACATTCTGGTATTCGATCAGTCATTAAAAAACAACAGTTCGGCAACTTTTATCAATACCAATGTTTTAAGGCAAGGCTCTGCCTACGACGCGAATGTTAGTGCTTTATTGTTTAACCTCAATGATAAAAAGAATGTTTATTTCTTCAATGGGGCAGGTAAAATGAGCTATCTAAAAGGGGCCGCCAGCAGAACAGGTTTTAATTACGAATTTAAAGGTGGTAAGCAAAGCGGAAATTTTAGATGGAGCTATAATCAGGTATATGCTGATGATAAGTTCGATAAATCTGACATGGGCTTTTTTACGAATAATAATTTTTTAGATCAGTTTGTAAGATTTGGATATAATAATTATAAGCCAACCTCATGGTACAATCAATTAGAAAGCTGGTTAAATTTTGAATATTCGCGGCGTGTTAATCCTGGCGATTATCAGCGTTTTGGTATTGTTACCGGAGCTTGGGTACAATTTAAAAGCATTTGGTCGGTTGAAGTGGATTTAGACTACGGGCCAGAGGGAAACGATTTTTATGAAGCCCGAAACGGTCAATTGTATAGAACACCTGCCAGGTTTGGGGCATCTGTTTATGTAAATCCAAATAATGCAAAGGCATATAACTTTGGAGGAAATGTAAAGTACTTCAAAAAGGAGCTTTTCAATGGCAGGGAGTATAATTTCTATTTTTTCCAGAACTTAAGATTAAATGACAGGATCGCTTTTGGCCTTGATTTGAATTTTAATCCAAGCTATAATTATGTCAGTTGGATAAAAGCGCAAGGTGATCAGGCAATTTTTTCCAGATATAACCGGAACACAGTGGAAAATTCATTTGATGCAAAATATTCTTTCAGCAACAAGATGGGAGTATCTGTTGTATTGAGGCACTATTGGAGTGATAGGAGAAATAAGGAATTTTATCTGTTAACTAATAAGGGTACGCTGGCTGCTTATGAGGGTGGTCCGCTTGCGGCCATGGATAGGAATTACAATGTTTTTAATGTCGATTTAATCTATGTTTGGCAGTTTGCGCCCGGTAGTGAACTGACCTTGTCATATAAACAAGCTGCCGAAACCAATGATGATTTTTATACTAAACGTTATAACAGAAATCTTGAAGATATTCTCTCTGCTCCGCAAAACACAAGTTTGTCTGTAAAGGTTCTATATTACATCGATTATTTAAATCTTCGCAAGAAAGGGAAATAAGTTTCCGGATAGAATTGACCGGAAGATCAAATGTATTTTGTTGTTTACAAAGGAAGTTTTGGGCTATTATTTGTGTATTATTAGATACACACAAATGTAACCACTATGAAAAAGCTTCTCATGGTTGTACTGGCTAGCTATGCCATCACAGCCCGTGCCCAGGTGCACGAATCCCAAAACTTTCTTTATCTCAATTCCGATTCCGTAATCTATGCTAAAAGGATCATGTTTCGGCCCGATTTTTCTGGATTTTGGCAGCTACGCGCCGATTCCCGAAGAATTTCGCCCGAAAAAGTAAAATTCTTTAGCAACGAAAATGGTTTCTTCGCCAACACAAGGAGGGTCACTTTCGGACGCACTGCCGAATTTGCCGAGCGTATTGCAGAGGGAAAAATCAATATTTTTCAGGAGATTCCTTACGATGAATTTCTAGACGATAGGGCATACAGATATGGAGGCCGGCCAGAGCCTGTTGTTAACCTTCGGATGTACTACAACAAAGGTTTCGAGAATTTGAAAAAAGTAAATTATCAAAATCTGAAAAACGACATGGCTGATAATCCGGAAAGTATGGATATGTTGGCCGGTTACAGAAAAAGTATGAATACCAGCAAAATATTATATGCTGCTGCCGGAGCATCATTTGTGGCTGGTATTGTTTCTTTTTTGGTAAAGGGTAATGATATGCAAAAACTATCACACACAGGTTTCGGTCAGAGCAGTATGAATACCAAAGGTCCAAATGTTACAGGTACTTTACTATTCTGGGGACTTGCTGCGGGTCTTGGAGTAGGAGGGTTTGTTGTACAGACATCCGGATCCAGGCATCTTGAAAGCGCTGTGGATCTTTATAATAGATAGTCTTCTACTTATCCATGAATGTTGGTATATTTAAGGAAATAAACCGAACCTCAACTATCTCAAAACTAAATGGAAAGAAGAAAATTCCTTCAACTAGGGGTGGGTTTAACAGCTGCAAGCCTATTTACACCTGCATTTGTTAAATCCAACCCTTTAATCATACCAAACAAGTTACCACTCTGGCGTGGTTTTAACCTGTTAGAGAAATTTAACGGAGACCATAACCAACCTTTTAAAAAAGAAGATTTTCAAATGATCGCCAAATGGGGGTTTAACTTTGCCCGTTTACCAATGTCATATCACTGCTGGTCAAAACCTGATAATTGGCTTCAAATGGACGAAAATGTTTTAAAAGAAATAGATCAGGCAATTGCATACGGAATTAAATACAAGGTTCATGTTAACCTTAACCTGCATCGCGTCCCGGGTTATTGCGTTAATCCGCCTGCAGAACCACTTAATTTATGGAAAGATGATAAGGCTTTAGAAGCTGCGGCCTTCCATTGGCAAACTCTGGCCAAACGATACAAAAGAATCAACAGTAAGAAATTGAGCTTCGATCTGATCAATGAACCCTCAAATGTTGAGGAGCCAGATTACGTGCGGGTAGTTACACGAATTGTTAATTCAATACGGCAAGAAGATCCTGATCGATTAATTGTTATCGATGGGCTCCATTATGGAACTAAACCTGTATTTGGTGCAGCCGACTTAAATGTTGGACAAAGCACCAGGGGATACGGACCAATGCAAGTAAGTCATTATAAAGCATCCTGGGTTAAAGCAGATTGGGCTGTTCCCACCTGGCCTTTAAATCCAGAAGGTAACGACAAGTGGGATAAGGATCGGTTAAAACTGGAAATATTTGATCCCTGGAAAAAACTAATGGACCAGGGCGTTGGCGTGCATGTTGGCGAATGGGGGGCATACCAACATACTCCTCACGATGTTTCGCTTGCATGGATGAAAGATAATCTGGAAATATGGAAGGAAAACGGCTGGGGCTGGTCGCTATGGAATTTGCGTGGTAGTTTTGGTATTCTTGACAGTGAGCGGCAGGATGTCGAATATGAAGATTACAATGGCCATAAACTAGATCGCAAAATGCTTAAGCTGCTACAGCAGTATTAAGATAAGCATACTAGACTAAAACAGATTCCTTAAAATACCTGGCTTTATAATCTAATGGAGATAAGCCAGTTATTTTTTTGAAAACGCCTCTAAATGCCTTGTCATCCGAATAGCCAACTTCATTCATAACCTCATAAACAGTCTTATTTCCTTTTTCCAGTGTACTTTTTGCAACTTCTACTTTTACTCGCTGCAAATATTCTACAGGAGTATTCCCAACTGCTTTAATGAATCGTCGGTCAAAATTTCGTCGGCTAATGGCAAGCTTTGATGCAAGTTCCTCAAAGGAAATTTTCTCGCTTAAATTCTCTTCAATATAACTTTGTGCTTTACTAATCAGCTCATCGCCATGGTTCTTTTGTGTTCTGAAAATGTGAAAAGGCGATTGTGATGATCTTTCAATGTCAATTTGAAAAATCTTTGAGCAGATAATAGCTACCTCTCTGTTAAAATACTCTCCAACCAGAAAAAGTATCAGGTTCAAAAATGAATATCCACCACCGTTGGTATATATTCCCCGTTCAGCGGTAATGAGCTTATCTATTTGAAGATTAATATTTGGAAACAATCGTCTAAAATCAGGTGCCAAATTCCAGTGTGTACAGCAACTCTTGCCATCCAGTAACCCTGTGGCTGCTAGCAAAAATGCACCGGAACACATCGATGCCACTTCAGTACCGCCCATATACTGTTCCTTTATCCAGGCAATTAGAGAATGATTATTTTCCAGCAGGTCAATATCATAAGAAACAGAGGGAATGATCAATAGATCAGTTTTTTCTATATCATTAATATTTATAGGCTTAATAGAAAAGAAACCGTCATCGACCTTTAACTCGGGTACATAACCGGCTATTCTTACTTCCATCATGGGTTTGTTCCCCATTTTTTGCCAGATGTCATTTGCACGCGTTAGTATTTCAAATGAACCGGTTATGCTACTCAAATTAATGTCTCCTTCAGGAACAACTATAGTCACTAGCTTCATGGTAAAAGTTTTTATTAAAGATACCAGATTCAGATCTTAATTAAAAAATTCAAGCGCGCTATGATGAGGTATTTCCGAATACTGCTTTTAATAGGCTAACAACCGACCACAGGCAATAATCGCTACCCATACAATTATCGAAACAAGGGCGGATATTTTTGTTGAAAACGAGAGTTCCTGGGTTTGATTGGCAAAATTAGGCTTGAACAAGAGTTTATGAAATACCAATACATTAAGCGCTGAAATCACCAGCAAGAACATTTTTAGCCAGAAGGTGGGGTCAATGCCCAGGGTTTTTGAATTGGTCATGAATAATAATATTCCAGACGGGATAACCAATAGCAATGCTCTTCTTGACCAGGGAAGCAAATGGCGGGATAAGCCGATTACGGGAAGACTTTTTGAAAAACCCAGCAACCGCAGGTCGAACATAAAAGCAGCGCCCACTAAAATTACAATTCCGGTAATGTGTACAATTTCCAAAGCCGGGTACAACCACAGCGATTGGCGAATAGCCGCCGCTATGGCAGTATTTTCTAACCAGCTGAGCAGATCAGACATAAAGAATAGCACAGCTATCGCAGCTCGTATTTTACACTGTCTACAAATATCCTTTCAGCCCGCATTTCGTTTTTCTTAGTTTTATGAGGGTAAGCAACTAACCTTACTTCTGTCCCTTTTTTTATCATATCGGCGGTTAGTCCACGATCTGTCATGCGGCTGGTAGGGGCTAAATAAACTGTCCATAATTGTTTTTTGTATTTCACTTTAGCCAAGGCATGAGGATTTTCATATACTGATTCCTCAATTGTGGTTTTAAAATCCAATACTTTTTTTTGATCATAATCAGCCCAACCATGGTGGAATGCTGTGAAGGAAACGCAGAGCAAACAAAAAAATGCCAGCGAAATGCTTTTTAAATAATTCATAACCTGCAGATTTAATGATAGTTGAATATACTAAAAAAAATCCTTTGATCAAGTAGATTCTACAGGGAGCTTCTAACTTCCAGTTTCCACGGATTCTGAACTGTGGTAATTCCTTTTGTTTTGATCAGCTTTGCCATGGTCTTTCCCATCAGCTTAAAGTCGGTAGAAAGTGTCGTGATTCCGCCAGCAAGAAGCTCTTTAAGAGGCGTATCATTGTAAGATATGATGCCAAAATCAGTACCTGCGGTTAGTTGCTGAGCTACAGCCTGCTTCAGCAGATCCACCAGATCCCTGTCATTCACCACAATAAATAAATCACCTTTTTCTATTGTTCTTTTGGTTGTCACAGAAAGATAGTCGTGACCAAATCCATACTTGCTGCAAAACACTTTAAGACCATCATAACGCTCTAAAGGCTCCTTTTCTTCCTTTTGAATCATATAAATGTGCTTGTATTTGCGAATCAATTCGATGGCCGATTCCAAAGCCTCATAGGTATCTGCCTCAAAATTCTGTGCCACTGATGAATATTTGCCTTTCAAATCGGCATGGAAATGGTCCAGCAAAAACACCCTGCCCGATAAAGATTCCAGCAGCGGTTCAATACCCTGAAACTTTCCCGACATGATAATATAATCTGTATACTTGTTATTGGCATCATTTACCAGCGTCTCAAAAACCTTTCTGTTGTAATTGTGAAAATACAGATCAACTGTGACGCTATTTCCGGCCGACTCCATAAAAGAGTTGAAAAGGTCTTCTTTAAATTCATTGAATTCATTGAAGAGCAGGAATATATGATGTCCTGTCTGAATTTTGGTGCTCTTTACAAAATACCCAACCCCATGGTTCGATGCAATAATGCCTTTTGACATCAGTTCGCGCAAGCCCGCAAACACCGTATCGCGCGATAGACCGTACTCGGTTCTGAAATCATTGATAGAAGGTATCCTGTCTCCATTCTTGTATTCCTCTGTGCCTATTCGGTCAATCACATGGCCTACTACAAGTTTATATTTTGATTTATTTTCTTTCACGTTTGGTGTATTGCTGGCAAATATAGTTACTTGCCAGACAAACATCGTAAATAAAAAATAAAAAAATCGTACCAGTTCGTACCAGTTGTAAAATATTTATATATTTGGAGACCAAACCACACACAATGAAACACTATTTCTTATTAAGCATCGGCATTACCACTGCTCTTTTTACCGATAGCATGGCACAAACCACTGGCGTTAACCAGAATGTCCAGCTAACTCAGAACCTTAAAGCAAACATAAACGACGCTTTTTGGAGCCCTAAATTCGAGCTTTGGAGAACCACAACTGCCAACGATGTACTAAATAAGTTTGAAGGACAACATCTACCTGCAAAAGAACAGGAAAGTAATAATGTGTTTAAGAATTTTGATAAGATTGCCCAGGGAAAAAAAGGAACCGGCAGTCATGCAGGTTTGCCCTGGTTTGACGGCTTGATCTATGAAAGCATTCGCGGAATAGGTGACCTCACCATCCAGCATCCCGATCCACTATTACAGGCACGACTTGACGGGTATATAGATCGTATCTATGCCGCTCAAAAGGCCGATCCCAACGGATATATCAACACCTATACCGATCTAATGGAACCAACCCATCACTGGGGAGATAACGGTGGTCTTTTACGTTTCCAGCACGATGTTTACAATGCAGGCATGCTCATAGAGGCTGGCGTCCACTATTACAATGCTACAGGTAAAACCAAATTGCTCGAAGTTGCTACCCGGTTTGCAAATTACATGAGCAACCTGATGGGGCCTGTTCCTAAAAGAAACATAGTACCAGCCCACTCGGGCCCAGAGGAAGCCGTTATGAAATTGTACTGGCTATATAAAAACAACCCTGGCCTTAAAAAGAAAATGGGGATTCCGGTAAACGAAAAGGCTTATTATGAACTGGTAAGATTCTGGATAGAAAATCGAGGCAACAATATAAATTATCCACTTTGGCAAACCTGGGGTAACGACAAATCAGAAAAATGGATTAAGGATCAAAAATATAAAGAAGGAACTGTAACCAATGCCACTCGCCCTACCTGGGGCGATTACGCACAAGATTCCATATCTGTTTTCAAACAGAAAACCATAGAAGGACATGCGGTACGTGCCACTTTACTGGCTACAGGTATTACAGCTGTGGATTTGGAGAGTCATGATCCTCAGTACATACAAACAGCAGATCAGCTTTGGGACAA